>CAZFJD010000472.1:0-1512 GCA_964518775.1 uncultured Syntrophaceae bacterium | reverse complement strand
AACTCCACAATTCTCCCCAGGTACATCACGGCAATCCGATCACAAACATGCTCCACCACAGCAAGATCATGGGCGATGATGATATAAGAAAGTTTGAATTCTTTCTGGATATCCTCCAAAAGGTTGATCACTTGGGCTTGAATCGAGACATCGAGAGCGGAAACAGGTTCGTCTCCAATGATCAGCTTCGGATTGAGGGCAAGGGCCCTAGCGATTCCAATCCTTTGTCTCTGACCGCCACTGAACTCATGGGGGTAACGCCTGGCATGGTCAGAGCTGAGACCCACTTTCTGGAGAAGATAAGCAATTCTCTCTTTTCTCTCTTTCTTATTCCCAACTTGGAAGACGTTTAAAGGCTCTCCGATGATCTGTTCCACGGTCCTTCGAGGATCGAGTGAGGCGTAAGGATCCTGAAAAACAATTTGCATATCTCTTCGGATGGAACGCATCTCGTTGTGGTCAAGTTTGCAGACATCTTTCCCTCCGAAAAGGATCTCTCCCTCGGTGGGTTCGATCAGCCTCAAGATGGCACGGGCCGTGGTCGACTTTCCGCATCCGCTTTCTCCCACCAATCCCAAACTCTCTCCTTGGGTGAGATAAAAGCTGACCCCATCAACGGCATACACATAACCAATGGTCTTGGAGAAGATTCCACCCTTGATCGGAAAATATTTCTTAAGGTCTTTTACTTCAAGTAAAGGTCCGTTCATTTTCAATCTTCATTGTCCGTCGTTCACTGTTCATCGTCCATCGTTCATCGTTAAGGGTTAATCTCAGTCAGCCAGCAGGAACTGAAATGACCTGTTTCAATCTCTTTGAGCCCAGGTTCTTTCTCTTTACAGATATCCATCACGGAAGGACACCGGGTTGAAAACTTACACCCTGCAGGAAGTTCATAGAGACTGGGAACAACTCCTGCGATCTCATTCAAACGGATTTTCCCGCGACGGATCTTATCTCCTAAAATTGGGATGGATTTGATGAGGCCCACCGTGTAGGGATGCTGGGGATTTTCAAAAAGGGTTTTCGTCTTTGCTTCCTCCACAATCTTACCTGCATACATGACGATGACTCGTTTAACCGTCTCGGCGATCACCCCTAAGTTGTGCGTGATGAGGATGATGGCCATTCCCAGATCTTCTTTCAATTGATTCATCAAGTCTAAGATCTGCGCCTGAATGGTCACATCCAAAGCGGTCGTGGGCTCATCGGCAATCAATATCTCCGGATTGCAGGCGAGGGCCATGGCGATCATCACCCTTTGCCTCATCCCGCCGCTCAACTCATGTGGATACCGCTCCACAGCCCTTTCTGGTGAGGGGATGTTGACCAGTTTGAGCATCTCGATACTTTTCTCGAGAGACTCTTTTTTGGATAAGCCCTGATGCAATTTGAGAGTCTCTTGAATCTGATTTCCTACAGTAAATACGGGGTTGAGGGAGGTCATGGGTTCCTGGAAGATCATCGAAATCCTGTTTCCTCGAATCTTTCTCATCTCATCTTCCGTGAGCT
>CAZFJD010000471.1:0-1513 GCA_964518775.1 uncultured Syntrophaceae bacterium | reverse complement strand
AAATATGGAAAGGGAAAGGGCCTCGTTGAAATCCAAGAGATTCCTGAACCAAAGATAAAGGATGACGAGGTCTTAATCGAAGTGAAGGCCGTCTCCGTCTGCGGAAGCGATCTTCACATCTACAATGACTGCCATCCTTACTGGCCTCCGGTTGTCCTGGGCCATGAATTTTCGGGTGTCATTGTCGATGTGGGAAAGGAGGCGAAAGCTTGGGCGGTGGGCGACCGGGTTGTCAGCGAGACACGGACTGGCTCCTGTGGAATCTGCTACATCTGCCAGAGCGGATATCCTCAGGTCTGCGAACAGAAAAGGGCTTATGGCATCGGGATCAATGGTGCCTATACAAAATATGTGGCAGGTCCTGCTCGTCTTCTCCATGGCCTCCCGGATAATATTCCCTTTGAAGTAGGAGCTGTCATGGAGCCCACAGCGGTCTGCTTCACGTCGATCATTGAACGATCTCAGCTTCAAGCAGGAGAATCTGCTCTTGTTACCGGGCCCGGACCCATTGGCCTGATCTCCCTTGCCATTGCCAAAACAGCAGGGGCAAGAATCGTAGGAATTACGGGAAGGAGTTCGGCGAAAGGAGTGAGGTTTGAAAAGGCCAAAGAATTGGGAGCAGATTTTATCATCAACATCGACCAAGAGGATCCTCTTCAGAAGGTCCTGCAGTTGACCAACGGTCTTGGAGTGGATATTCTCATCGAGACTTCGGGAGGTGAAAAAGCCATTGATCAGGCCTTCGAGATCGTGAGAAGACTCGGGCGAATTTGCGCCATCGGAGTCTCTGGAAAGCAGCAGGTTTCAGTTCCTTACGATCGGGGGATCTTCAAGGCCCTCCGTTATGATTTCTGTTTCTCCAGCAGTTGGACAGCCTGGGAGAGAGGACTCGGCCTCGTCTCAAAAGGCCTGCTACACATTGAGAAATTGGTCACCCATCAACTTCCCCTTGAAAAATGGGAAGAGGCGTTTCATCTCCTTGAGAGCCGCCAGGCAGTCAAAGTGATTTTAATCCCTTAGAATGAGGAGTGGGAAGATTGGACCCATATAAATATCAGGTTGTCATCACCGATTGTGACCATGGTTTTATCGATGAAGAAAAAAGAGAGTTCGAACGTATTGGCGCCGAACTAATTCTCGCTCAAGTAAAAGAGGAGGAGGATGTGATCCGAGTGTGCAAGGACGCCGATGCACTCATCAACCAGTACGCTCCTTTGACGCGGAGAGTTCTTGAAAATCTCCCAAAATGCAAGGTCATCTCTCGGTACGGGGTTGGGTTAGATCCTGTTGATCTTAAAGCAGCCACGGATTTAGGAATCATTGTAGCCAATGTGCCGGACTATTGCATCGGTGAGGTGGCTGATCAAACCATCGCCTTAATATTGACATTAGTAAGAAAGACCGTCTTCTTTAATGAGAGGATAAAATCAGGTGAATGGGATTTTCGGGCGGGAAGGCCCATCCATCGAATCAAAGGGAAGACAATGGGTCTGGTCGGATGCGGAAGGATTGG
>CAZFJD010000470.1:0-1529 GCA_964518775.1 uncultured Syntrophaceae bacterium | reverse complement strand
GGCTGTTGCCCAAATAATTGTTGCATAAATACTACTTTTATGATATTACCATAGCAAATCTCATTTTTAGGAGTTTTGCCATGATGGGTTATCAACCTGGTTTTCAGCCGAAGCTCTTCTATCATCAGATTAACCTTGAGCAAAGGGTCCCTAAAGACCACCTTTTGAGAAAGATTCAAGAGAAGATTGATTTTGATTTTATTTATGCAGAGGTGAAAGACACCTATGGGGACAATGGCAATGTTTCCATCCCCCCTCCTGTAATCCTTAAAATGATGCTTCTGTTAATTCTCTATAATGTCCGTTCTGAACGAGAGCTTATGGAGACGATTCCCATGCGGTTAGATTGGCTATGGTTTTTAGGGTACGATTTGGACAGTGAGGTTGCTGATCATAGTGTATTGAGCAAGGCCCGGGCCCGTTGGGGAGCAGAGGCATTTCGGAGTTTTTTTGAGCGTATTGTTTGGCAATGTGTGGAGGCGGGTTTGGTGGATGGGAGTAAGATCTTTGTGGATTCGAGCTTGGTGGATGCGGATGCGTCGAACAATTCTGTGATCGACACTCAGTCCCTCAAGATTCATTTACAGGGGAACTATAAGAAGTTGGAAGCTCGTTTGGGAGAGGCCAATGAAAGTTTGGATTCCTCCAGGAAGTACGTCAAGAAGAACAGTCGTTATATGTCAACGACGGATCCGGATGCTGCGATTGTGAATCGGGGCAAGCCAAGACTTTCCTATCAAGTTCATCGGGTGGTGGATGGAAGGGGTGAGGTCATCACGGCTACGGAGACGACAGCCGGAGATGTGAATGAGGCCCATTTGATGGTTCCCTTGTTGGAGAGCCATCATGCCAACACAGGGATCATGGCTGACACCGTGGTGGGGGACAGCAAATATGGGACCATTGATAACTTCCTGGCCTGCCATGACTTAGGCGTGCAGGCGCATATCCCGGACTTAGGGGAATTCTCCGTAAAGCGTAAAGAGAAGCTTAAGATCTTCTCTGAAGATCGGTTTGAATATGATTCCCAAAGCGACACCTATCGTTGTCCGGCGGGGAATCAGCTGAAACCCAAATCGCTTCACCTTGGTCGCCAAAGCAGAGATTATGCTGCTCCCAAGAAGATCTGTGCGGCATGTGACCTAAGAGAGCAATGTACGAAGAACAAGTCAGGTCGAACGATCAAGCGTCATCTGCGGCAAGAGGAGCTGGACAGGATGCGGGAGGGGAGTCGGTCTGCCAGGGCAAAGCGTGACATCAAAACCAGGCAGCATCTGATGGAGCGTTCCTTTGCCAGGGGGACGCCTTACGGTTATGACCGGGCACGATGGAGGGGGCTTTGGCGAGTTCAGATACAAGAGTATTTGATCTCTGCTATTCAGAACATTCAAGTCTTGCTCAGGTATGGAGATCATCAACCGAAGAAATGTCTATTGGTAGTAGTCAATCAGGTGAAAGGAACCATTCCGAGGGTAATAAGATCTGTTTCAGATAGAATGAAGGGCTTGATGATTACTGAAATGAACCGA
>CAZFJD010000469.1:0-1531 GCA_964518775.1 uncultured Syntrophaceae bacterium | reverse complement strand
GTACAATTTATCATCCGTCGTATACTTCACAGGTTTTCAGCCATTCGAGAGGGTCGTTTCGATTCGTCGCCATTCTTTCCTTGCTCTCTGCTTGATGGGAGGATTCAG
Organism: uncultured Syntrophaceae bacterium; assembly: GCA_964518775.1. Taxonomy (GTDB): domain Bacteria; phylum Desulfobacterota; class BSN033; order BSN033; family UBA1163; genus JACAEX01. The sequence continues at coordinate 1,423 of CAZFJD010000469.1, read as the reverse complement.
TCTAATCGAAGCCTGTGTAAGCGGTTGCCCTATAATTTCCTACAATGTGGGATGGCATGGCGAACTCGTCAAGAATGGAGAGACAGGCTTTCTTGTTGAAGAAGGTAATCTTGAAGCACTAATAGAGGCTGGGATCTTTTTGCTGGATCATCCTGAGGAGGCCAGGCTCATGGGAGAAAAATCAAAACGGCTTGCTATCTCTCGACATGATATCTCCCGAACCTCGGAGATCAAAAGGCAATGTTATAGAGAATTGGTGGAAACGGGAAAGGGACTCGGCAGGTTTCGAAATGAAGACATGGAACAAAAACAGAAGACGCCGGTTCTGGAGATAATGAAGGATAATCCGTGGTATACAAGCGAGCAGTTGGCGGCATCGCAGGGACATCAGAGACGCACCGTTGAAAGACGTTTTAGATTCATCGTCCAAAATATAGAGGGCTACTTCAAACTCAATTCGCAAAAGCCGGTAAGGCTCCTCGATGCAGGATGCGGGGATGGGGTGCAGTTGCAAATGCTTACTCAAATCCAGGAAATGGAGGTCTGGGGAGTTGACAACAATCCTCTGCGCGCCAGTCGGGCCAAGAGGAACTTTCCCATCACCCATATCGTCTGTGGTGATCTCCTTCAACTGCCCTTTCTGCCGGCTTCATTCGATATCATTCTGTGCAGCCAAGTGGTCGAGCATATTCCCCAGGATGAACTGCTGCTAAAAAAATTGGCTAATCTTTTAAAACCAAACGGACTCTTGATCCTGGGGACGCCTAACGAAGGATGTCTTATGGCCCGATTACGGAATCGCGTTTTGGAGAGGAATATTCTGAAGACGACTGATCATATTCACTTCTATACCGAATCCGTTATCCGGCAAAAAGTGGAAGAGGCCGGTTTTGAAATTCAAACCATGATGCGTGAAAATTGGTTCTTCCCGCTTCAGAGGATGAACCATTATTTTGGAACACGAGATTGGGGATTCCAGTTAATGGCTTGGCTCAATCATTTGATTCCATCACAAACGGCAGGCTATTACTTTCAGTGTGTTAAGAGGATGGATGAGAAGTGAAGATTATCCCATTCGATCAAGTTGACCCAAATCTCTGGAATCAGTTTGTCGATGAATCACCCGAAGCATGGCTCTATCATCGAACAGAATGGACGGAATTGGAAGAGACCCAAGGCTACCAGAATGAGTCTTTCACGATTCTTTCGGACAAAGGACAGCCCCTCGGGATTTTCTGTGTCTACTTGTCTGACCGAGGGCCTTGGTGGCGATTGTGGGACCGCCATTTGCACACTGGGCACTGTCGAAGTGGCCCGGCATTCTTGCGAGGACTGAGCGAGAAAGAACGCAAAGAGGTGATGTCTTTCGCATTAGGTTATCTTGAGGATCTTGCGCGAAGAGCGAAGGTCAACCGCTTAGAGA
>CAZFJD010000468.1:0-1545 GCA_964518775.1 uncultured Syntrophaceae bacterium | reverse complement strand
TTAAGCCTTGATGGGATGGTTGATTTTGAACAGGCAAGGAAAATATTAGGGCCAAAGTTTTGCTTGATGGGAAATGTCGATACAACGCTTTTAGCCATGGGTGATTCCAAGGCAGTTGAAGAAAAATCGAAAGAGACCCTACAGAAAGCAGGTAAAGATGGATGTCTCCTTCTCAGTGGAGGGTGAATCATCCCTGGAATGTCTCCGGCGGAGAATATGAGAGCCATGATTAAAGCAGCGCAAGATTTTGTCATTTGACCTGCACCCTTCGGGGTTAAAATTGGTGAGAAATTTATAACTAAATCCAAATTAGGGGATCGAACTATGGCGACAGAAGAAAGGACGAAAGAGATTCTAAAGGGATTACACGATGCCGTATGCCAATTCGAAGAGGAGGAGGCGGTGAAGTGGTCCAAAACGGCTTTGCAGGAGGGGGTGGATCCATTTGTGGCGACCATGGATGGCCTGGCTGAGGGTATGATGGAAGCCGGAGAGAAGTACAATAGAAAGGAATACTTTGTACCGGAGCTTCTGATGTGTGCCGATGCTCTCTACGCTGGCCTTGATATTCTGAAGCCTGCCATACAGGCTTCGGGCAGAAAATCTGAGGTGAAAGGATCTATCGTTCTCGGCGTGGTGGAAGGCGATGTTCACGACATCGGTAAGAACCTCGTCAAGTTGATGTTTGAGGTAGCAGGCTGGATCGTCTATGATCTCGGAAAGGATGTTCCCTTGGATAAGTTTGTTGAAGAACAGATCAGAACGGATTCGGACATCGTGGGCATCTCTGCTCTTATGACGACGAGCATGCTCAATATGCCAGAAGTCATTAAGAGGATACGGGCGAAGAATCCCAGAGTCCGGATTATGATTGGTGGTGCTCCAGTCAACCCAGAGGTGGCTGAAAAGTATGGTGCTGATGGCTATGCAAAAGATGCTGGCACCGCGGTAGATGAAGCGATGAGACTCCTTAGGATGCTGAAGAAAGAGGAGTTGAAAAAGTGACCTATTCTCAGAATGCCCACTCTATACCCACTCACCTTGTTTAAATCAAATTTTGAGATTTCAAAATAAGGTAAAGGAGAGTTCATGTAATGCAGGAGAGGCAAAAGGAAACCGAGAAGTGCATGGTCATTTTTCAACCCTCAGGCCGTAGAGGCTATGTTCAGAAAGGGAAAACTCTCAAGGAGGCTTCCGTCGCTCTTGGCGTGGACATTGAGGGTATATGTGGCGAGAAAGCCATCTGCGGCAAGTGTAAGGTCAGGATTGAGCAGGGGCTTTTTGAAAAATATGGCATCGAATCGAGTCGAGAACATCTCTCTCCCATGGGGCCAACGGAGAGGAAGTTTTTCAGTCTGCAACAGGAACGCGGGGGTTACCGCCTTGCCTGTCAGACGCATATCCAAGGTGATGTGGTGGTCTTCGTCCCCGAAGAGAGCCGAATGGGGAAACAGGTTGTAAGGAAAGCCGCCAAGGAAATCAATATCGAACTCAAACCAGCAGTGAAAAAGTATTATGTCGAAATTCCGAAGGCCACCTTAGAAG
>CAZFJD010000467.1:0-1557 GCA_964518775.1 uncultured Syntrophaceae bacterium | reverse complement strand
CTTCGACATCTTCTCTTGACAAGGCCTGGCTTCTGGTGATCTTCGGCTCTCTCTCTTCATCTTCATCCATGATCCTCACAATGTCGGAGAGTGCGGTCTTCACCTTTGCCCTATTGGTCATCACCTCTGCTTGGTTTAAGGGGCTGTCGATGTCCACCAGAATCCCATCGCTTCGCAGGCTCACAATTCTAACACGATCCCCTACCTTCAAGCCACCCGGCATCGTCTGATTCTCCTTCTCTTTGGCAGAAGGAAAGAATCGTTCTTTTACATCTTTCAGTTCTTTCCGGTAGCTATGCAAACGGTGGATCTTCACATGAGCCCTCTCCTCTTTCTGCTGATGAACCCATTCCTTGAGCTCCTCTTCCACCTTTTGAACCGCCTTTCTTGCCTTCTCCTCCGCCTTAGAGAAAATCTCCAGCTTTCTCGTCTTGATCTTCTCGATCATTTCTTTAAGTTTCCGACGTTCCAGTCCAACCTCTTCCTTCATGACAAGGAGTTCTTGCCGTTCCTTTTCAGCATCGGTCTTCAATCTTTCCAATGTCTCAATGGCTCGGCCGAGGTCCTGTTCCCCTCCTTCCCGGTAGAGACGGGCCATCTGAAGGACCTCTTCGGAGATGCCCAATTTTTCCGCCACTAAGAAGGCATTGCTCAATCCGGACGAGCCATAGGCGAGGGTATATTTCGGTTCCAAGGTTTCCTCATCGAACTCCACCGACACATTCTCCACCTCTGGACGGAGGTATCCATAGGCCTTGAGACGATCGAAGTGAGTGGTGACAACAACGGAGGCGCCGCTCTCCATCAATCGATCCAAGAAGCCCATGGCCAAGGCACATCCCTCTGAAGCATGCGTTCCCACTCCAAGTTCATCCAAAAGGACGAGGGAACGACCTCCTGCCTCTCGAACGATCTGGTTCAGGTGGAGAAGGTGACTGGAGAAGGTGCTCAGATTTTCTTCTATATTTTGCTCATCCCCGATCACTGCAAAGATGTCTTGAAAGATTGCCGCCTCGCTCCCCTCTGCAACTGGGATGGGAAGACCAGATTGAACCATCGACGTCAAAAGCCCCAACGTCTTTAACGCAACCGTCTTTCCACCTGCATTCGCTCCGCTCAGGATGAGGCATCGGACTCCCTCTCCTATTCGAAGATCAATGGGAACGACCCGATCTTTCCATTGAAGGGTGAGGATGGGATTTCGCGCATCCTTCATATCGATCTTCCCCTTCTCATTCAAAATGGGCTCGACACCCTTCAAAAGGATGGAGAGCCTTGCCATCGCATAGAGAAGATCCAGTTCCCCTAAGATCTCGAGGTCTCGCCAGAGATTTTCTCTTTCATCCCTTGCTTTCTCGGAAAGGTCCGACAATACCCGGTACTCCTCTTCCTTCTCTTCGGCCATCAAGATGTTGATCTCATTGTTGAGGCTAACCACTTGGAGGGGTTCTAAGAAATAGGTCATGCGGCTTTGAGACTGATCGTGGATGATGCCTTCCAATCGATGCTTGAAATCGGATTTAATGAGAAGGACATATCTCCCATTTCTCAGGGTGA
>CAZFJD010000466.1:0-1563 GCA_964518775.1 uncultured Syntrophaceae bacterium | reverse complement strand
AGTGTAAACTTGAAGATATTTCTATTAATTTTTGAGTAATTTTTTAAGCTCCTGTGGTATAAATTCTGGATAGTCTATCACTTTGATCCCTGCATTCTCTAAAATTTCTATCTTTTGGGAGGCTGTACCTGACCCACCGGATATGATAGCGCCGGCATGTCCCATTCGGCGACCAGGAGGTGCGGTTTTCCCTGCAATAAATGCAATGACCGGTTTTTTCATATTCTTTTTGTAATATTCTGCTGCCTCCTCCTCAGCCGTTCCACCGATTTCCCCTATCAAAACAATGGCTCCGGTCTCCGGATCCTTATTAAACATTTCAAGCAAATCAACAAAATTCAATCCAATGATCGGATCACCACCGATGCCAACACAGGTTGACTGACCGAGTCCGTTTTTTGTTAGATGGTCTACAACTTCATAGGTCAATGTCCCGCTACGGGATATTACCCCTATGTTTCCCTCCCGATGGATATAACCGGCCATAACCCCGATTTTACATTTCCCCGGTGAGATGATTCCTGGAGTGTTGGGGCCAATGAGGTTAATACTCTTTCCCTTCAAATAGTGTTTGACCTGAATCATATCCAAGGTCGGAATGCCCTCGGTCATACAAACAATCGTTTTTAATCCAGCATCAGCGGCCTCCATCACGGCATCTGCCGAAAAAGCAGGGGGGACAAATATGGCCGATGCATTGGCCCCTGCCTCTTTAACTGCAGATACAACGGTATTAAAAACAGGGATGCCATCTACTCGCTGTCCTCCCTTCCCGGGTGTGACCCCGGCGACGATCTTTGTTCCATACTCAACCATTTGCCGGGTATGGAAAAGCCCTTCATTCCCAGTGATGCCCTGCACAAGGACTCTTGTATTTTCATTGACGATGATGCTCATCGATTTATCCTTTTATCTTTGTCTGATCGATGCGATTACTTTCTGTGCTGCCTCTTTCATTGTCTCAGCGACGATCAGTTTCAAACCCGATTCATTCAATAACTTGCGGCCGATATCGACATTGGTTCCCTCCATGCGGATGACCATTGGCACATCGAGCTTAATCTCTGAAGACGCTTCAATTAAACCTTTTGCCAGGGTATCGCAACGCAGGATTCCCCCAAAGATGTTGATTAAAATAGCCTTTACATGAGGGTCCGATACAAGGATTTTTAACCCATTTTTTATCATTTCAACCGTTGCTCCTCCACCTACATCGAGAAAGTTTGCTGGCATTCCTCCAGCCAGCTTGATGAGATCCATGGTCGCCATGGCCAACCCTGCCCCGTTGACCATGCACCCCACATTGCCATCCATTTTGATGTAGTTCAAATTGTATTTGGAGGCTTCCACTTCCAGAGGTTCCTCTTCAAAAATATCCCTCATTTCGACAACGCCCTTATGGCGGTAAAGAGCATTGTCGTCAAAATTTAATTTCGCATCGAGGGCAATGACATGACCCTCTCGGGTTACGACTAAGGGATTTATTTCTGCAAGGGAGCAGTCTTTTTCCGTAAACAATCTGTAAAGTTTCACCATAAGCTGAGTGATGGATTTCATCAGAGA
>CAZFJD010000465.1:0-1572 GCA_964518775.1 uncultured Syntrophaceae bacterium | reverse complement strand
TGGCAGAAGGGCATTTTGTTTTTGAAAGGTTAGAGCCTGTCCAGATCAAAGGGAAGGCAGAGATGGTACAAGTTTACAGGCTGTTAGCTCCAAAGGAGAAGCCGCTTACTTTGCATCGTACCTTTGGGCTGAGGGCAGATCTCATCGGCAGGAAGGCGGAATTGGCCCAACTTCAGGAGGCAGTTCAAAAAGTACGTCAGGGCAAAGGAGGGATTATCTCTATATGTGGTGATGCGGGCACAGGAAAGAGCAGGCTTATTGAAGAATTCAAGGCCACTTTGGATCTCCAAGAGGTTCAGTGGCGAGAGGGACATGCCTATGCTTATTCTCAGAACATGCCCTATTTTCCACTGATCGATCTCCTGAATCAGGCCTGGCAAATTGAAGAAGGCGATTCTCCAGAAAAAGTGAGGGGAAAAATCGAATCAGGCGTGGAAAACCTGATTAATAGAAAGAAACAGGACGTCCTCCCTTATGTTGGGAGTCTTTATAGCCTCAGTTACCCCGAGATAGAAGGGGTGAGTCCGGAGTTCTGGAAATCCCGTCTGCAAGAAGCAATCCATGAGATTCTTGTAGCCCTGACCCAGAGGGGGCCAACAATCATCTGCCTTGAGGACCTTCACTGGGCAGATCCTTCCTCTTTGGCTCTCCTCCGTTTCCTTTTGTCCGAGTTCAGATATCCTGCTCTGTTTCTTTGTATTTATAGGCCTCCCTTAAGTCTCTTTACCAGCCATGAGCTAAGCGGCATGGGGAAGCTTTACCAGGAGATCCGACTCCAGGATCTCTCCCTTTCGGAAGCCCAGGAAATGATGGAATCTCTTTTGAAGACCCAGACTATCCCCCCTGAGTTGCGGCATTTCATTCAAGAAAAGGTCGAGGGGAATCCCTTTTATCTGGAAGAGATGATAAATGCCTTGATTGATTCGGGAACGCTGACCCGTGATAATGGCACATGGAAGCTAACCCGATCAATCGTTGAGTCAGAAATACCCTCAACGATCCAAGGTGTTATCTCCGCGAGGCTCGACCGGTTGGAAAAGGAGATGAAACAGATTCTCCAGGAGGCCTCGGTCATCGGAAAGGCCTTTCTCTACAAAATTATCAAGGAAATCACCCAACTCAGAGAACAACTCGACCGCTGTCTCAGTGGTCTGGAGCGGCTCGACTTGATTCGGATGAAGTCTCTTGAGCCGGATCTGGAGTATATTTTCAAGCATGCCCTGACCCAGGAGGTGGTCTACAATGGTCTTCTCAAAAAGGAACGCCGGCAAATCCATGAGCGCACCGCTCTTGTAATGGAGAAGCTTTTCCGAGACAGGCTCTCGGAGTTCTTTGAAACCCTGGCCTATCATTTCGCTCAAGGCCAATCAGTTTATAAGGCAGTGGATTATCTCGTAAAGTCCGGTGACAAGAGCCTGAAAAGATATGCCGTTGAAGAATCTCACCAATACTTCAGAGAAGGGTTTGAGCTTTTGTCCAATAAACCTGCCAAGACGAAGGACGAAGAGGCGCTACTGATCGACCTGTTCATCAAGTGGGCTTTAGTTTTCTATTATCGTGGAGATTTCAAAG
>CAZFJD010000464.1:0-1596 GCA_964518775.1 uncultured Syntrophaceae bacterium | reverse complement strand
AGAAACAGAAGCCTCGATAAAACGTTTCGTCCCATCTTTCCTAATGATCTCCCAATCAAACCCCTTTGCAGGTTCGCCGGTAGTGTAGACACGGTTGAAGGCCTGAAACAATTTCTTGGCATTTTCCGGATCGGTATATTGCCGATTATTCATACCCATTAATTCATGTCGCGAATATCCGAGAAGTCTGCATGCGGAATCGTTGAAGAAGGTTAAATTACCAGCCAGATCAACCTCAAAATAGCTATCTTCGATGCTCTCCAGAATGGTTCGGTACTTCTCTTCGCTTTCACGCAGTTTCTCTTCGGTTCGTTTACGCTCCAAGGCATTTACAAAAATTTCTCCAATGATTTGAAGCAAAGCGATGATATCCTCTGACCAAATTTTTTCTGTCCGCACCGAATCAAATCCGATAAATCCGACGAGGGATGCGCCATAAACCATGGGTGCAATAATGAGGGATTGGGTCCCCTCGAGTTTGAATTCTTCCTTTTCGGCTCTCGCTTCCTCTGGAAGATCGGCTACGCAGGGCACATAGAGAACCTCATTCCTTTTAATAAAATTGGCAAACCATGGGAACTCTTCATCCACCCTGATACCTTGGAGCCTATTCATTTGAGGTTCTATTCCCGGAGCGCACCATTCATGAGTATTATCCATTCTCTTTCCGTTTTCTGAGAAGAGGAAGACGTAACTTCGATCCACCCCGGCAAATTCACTGATGGCTTCTAATGCTTGATTTATTCCCTCATCCAACTGGTGGGGTTCCAATTTGATGAAGTTTGTCGATATCGTCATGAGAAGCTTTTCAAAATCCATTCGATATTCCAAAGCCTTTTCTGCCTTCTTTTGCTCGGTGATATCGCGAATGATCCCTTCATATCCCAGAATGGTTCCATCCTTACCTCGCCGCACTGTGGAGGTGAGCAAGCAGTCCATTTCAGTTCCGTCTTTTTTGCGGAGCTTTATTTCATAGTCTCTCACAAATCCATTTCGTTCTATTTTCTCCTGAAACTTCTCTCGGTCTCCAGGATGGACATAGGCCTCTTGAGCGTTGAGGCCGATCATTTCCTCCCTGGGATAGCGGAAGAGATCTACCATCGATTGGTTAGCATCAACAATCATTCCCTCGCGAGTGGTAATATAGATCGCATCTCTGGATCCCTCGAAAAGGGTGCGATATTTTTCCTCGTTCTCACGGAGTGCCTCCTCTGCTTGTTTGCGCTCAATAAAAAGCTGCGCGTTGGCGATGGCGCCAGCAATTTGATTACCCACTCTTTGGGCAAGTCCTAGGTCCATCTCTGTGTAAGCATTTGGCTTGGTTGATCGGAAGTGAAGGACCCCTATGGCTTCATCTTTCGAGATTAAGGGGACCGCCATCAATGATCGAAATCCAGCTTGCATGGTTGGTAAAAGGGCTGGGAACCGATTGCCTACCCGTGCGGCATCCTCCTCATGGATCAGAATGGGTGACCGGGTTCGAACCGTCTCATAGGTCACTGAGCCAGCTAAAGAGAAGATGTCCCCAATCCGGCGTTCTGGAATCTCAACTCCAGTGGCGTAGCGGACGGTAGCCGTATTGCCATGGGCGTTCAC
>CAZFJD010000463.1:0-1598 GCA_964518775.1 uncultured Syntrophaceae bacterium | reverse complement strand
TCTCCCCAGGTCACCGGATCGACCTTCAGACGAGCATTCAGATCATTCTCGCAACCTGCTCCCGATTCCGCATCCCAGAACCCTTGCGAAAAGCACATCAAGCCTCACGAAATATGCTTCATTTAGAAATTAATAATGTGTCCAGGCCATAAAATGCTGTTTAATTTTCCATTAATTTGGTATATATTATAAAAAAGACGCTCGAATGAGACATTGTCGATGCAGGGGATATTTGTGAAGCTTCCCGACCACGGGTCGGGGCTTCCCGGCAAGGTATTTTCATCCATATTGTGCCCCTTGACCCCGCCTACAAGGCTGGGCTTGCGGGGCACGTTCCGGTCAAGAAATCTATCTAATAAAAGACAGAGATATGGATGGCACAGAGTCTAAAAACCCAATTGGAGATCAGTCCCTTGCTGAAATCGTTCACCGTTTAGTCAAGGCTTATTCTCCTGAACGAATCTACCTCTTTGGCTCTCGATCGAGAAGCGATTCCGGAGCGGACAGTGACTATGATCTGATTGTTGTGGTGCCGGATTCTGTGCCTCCCGAACGTAAACGTAGCCGGCTTGCGTACGAAGTACTTCGCGGAACAGGTATAGCGGTAGATGTTCTTGTGTGGACCAGCAAAGCCTTTAATTGCCGGCTCCACCTCCGGGCGTCACTCCCGTACACCATCATCTCAGAAGGAAAGTTACTTTATGCAGCATGACCCTATCCGATTGGCGGATACCCAAGCCTGGTTGAATAAGTCGAGAAAGGATATGAGAAGTGCTGAGCACGGGCTTACTGGCTCACCCCCCTTGCTCGACGATGTGCTTTTCCACTGCCAACAAGCAGCCGAAAAGGTTCTCAAAGGATTTCTAACATGGCATGACATTCCCTTTCGAAAGACACATAGCCTGGAGGAAATCGGAGAACAATGCCTCACCATAGATCCTACAATGAGGGAATTGTTGGACCGAGTAGTACCACTTACTGAATATGCTTGGAAATTCCGTTACCCTGGAGAGGTTGAAGAGCCTACTATCCAAGAGGCCAACGATGCTCTCCAAATTGCAAAAGATTTCTGTGACGCCATTCTCGCACGTTTGCCTGAAGATGTTAAATCCTAAGCGAGATTCTTATAAAAATATCAGATCGTCAAACTTCAACTGTCAAGTTGTTTCAAAACACAAAACCTACATCGCATTTATTGAAAATCTATTTAATCGTTTTTTATATCTGCGTAATCAAGAGAGCCTATATTAGTTTTTCAGAGATCTCTCAAAAAAAATTGACATATTTTATAAATATGATAATTTGCACATAAAAATATACGTTCTGAATTCCCCTTCCCTTAATCTCTAAAAAAGATGGGGTTGCCTGATGGTCAGAATCCATATCTCAAATGATTCATCCGGTCGCATAATTGTTTCCTTCCCGTATGATCCTCTCCTCGTCGAAAAGGTTAAGTCCATCGATGGCCGCAGATGGCATCCTGCCGAAAAACATTGGAGTTTCCCTAAGTTAAATGGCATGGTGGAAAAGATTTTAAAGGTTTTTGGGGGCGAAGACGTCCAGGTAGACCCTGCCCTAAAATTACAATACCCCATGCC
>CAZFJD010000462.1:0-1613 GCA_964518775.1 uncultured Syntrophaceae bacterium | reverse complement strand
AGGCGCTGTGCCGAAGCTTCCCAGAAAGTATTCTTGAAGATGGCCCAATCAAGATCCCATTTCCGAAGCCCGTAATAAAAGGAGAGGAGTTCGTCACGCTCACTGCCCAAAAAATTCACATAAGGATCGGAGAGGAGCGAGCCAAGATCGTAGAAGGGGCTTCCGAAGCGCATTCCTTGGAAGTCGATAAGGAAGGGTTTTCCGTCACGGATCATTACATTCTGGGACTGCAGATCCCGGTGAACGAGACAGCGCATCGTTCCTGTAAGTCGCTCTGCCAGGCCAGAAAGCTCCGCCTCGAGTTCACTCTCGAAAGAAGGCACAAGTTCGATCTTGCAGGCATCCCTGACCAAATGATCTCTAAAGTAATTCCTCTCCCAGCGGTAGAGATCGGGACCAAAGCCCTCCATGAGCTTCACGCTTGCCGAAGGGAAGTCCTTTTCAGGGAAGGAGTGAAGTCTGCGCATAATGGTGAGCGTCTTTTGGTAAAGAGGTCGTCGAGTATCCCAGGAGGTTTTCCTCAGAGACCAGAGGTCCGTATCCCCGAGGTCTTCCATGACGATGAGACAGTCAGTCGGATTATGGCGGATCAGCCGGGGCACTGAGACATCGATGTCACGGAGAAATCGCGCAATGTCGACATAGTATGTGTTCTCCGCACGCTTCGGGTCGTAATGGATCAGGATGGCCGAATCCTTGAGGTCCCATTTCAACCGATAAAAAGTCCGGTCCGACCCTCTCCCCTCGATAGGAGAAAGATTTAGGGAGACGGACTCTGAAAGCCCGAGAGCCTCTCTCGCAAAACCGATCATCTCTTCTCGCGATTTCATTAGTTGTTTAAGGGCTTGAGGATTCAAGGGTCTTGGTTTATTCTAAAATTCCTATTCTTAGGTCTTTCACTTGACCCCTTGACCCCTTGGCCTCTTGAATCCTGTGGCTTTTAGCCTTTCATAGGCTTTGATGGAGCCGATGTCGTGCCACTCGCCTTCATCTATTACGATCCCCTGGATCGATCCCATTTTTTCTATGATTCTTCTGATAAAAACGGGAACAATGGATTCGATTTTGCCTGCTTCAAGAAACCGGAGCATCGATGTCTCCACGGCATAGATGCCGGCAAATTGACAGCTTTGAATTCCAGGATTTCCCAGGGTGTGCCGAAGATCGCAGACCTCACTGGCCTCATTGATGTTCACGTTGAGAAGAGGGCCGCTCGATCGCAGGGCAAGAGTCGCCTCTGGTCGCTTCTGTTCATGGATCTCCAGGAGCCTCTGCAAGGGAAGATCAGTCATCACATCTCCGTTGTAGCAGAGGATGGCCTCGTCCTCATTAATGAGATCTTCAATGTTTTTCAGTCCCCCTGCCGTGTCGAGAAGGATTGGTTCATGGCGAAAGGTGATGGGCACATTGCGCCATCGCCTGTCAGGAAACTTCTTCGAGTAGGCTTCCGGCAAATGATGGGTGTTCACGATGAAGCGATCCACGCCGACTTTCAGGAGATGATCCATTGCATAAGTGATGATAGGACGTCCTCCGATCTCAAGGAGTGGCTTCGGACATTGCTCCGTTAATGGCCGAAGCCGCGTCCCCAACCCAGCTCCCAGGATGAATGC
>CAZFJD010000461.1:0-1665 GCA_964518775.1 uncultured Syntrophaceae bacterium | reverse complement strand
TGGGAGATCGACCAGTTATGGCAGTGCTTACACCGGAAGTTACACGATGCCGTATAGACACACAAGTTCTTATGCCCTGGAACCATGTGGTACATCGGTTCCAACTCAATCGGGTCGATTTGGAGGCCGCTCGGCCTTCCGTAAACGAGGCTTCGGAGCTCTCCGGCCTGATTCTCTCTCACTCGACAGAAACCTCTCTTTCCATCAGGGATGAGACATTGCCGGAAGCAGAGTTCACAATGGACAAAATGATTCTCACCCCTTTTGAAAAACATGCTCTTCCTGAGGAGATTTTTGGAAGGTGGAGAGTCAATCGCCTTGGACGGCGAGACGGCGGATAAAAGGTGGAGGCCCGTACTCCCGAATAGGCAAGTGAGGAATGACTTTTTTAAGAAGGAACGACGATTTAATACCGACTTCATTATAAGGTAATCCCGCCATCCCCCCTTAGTAAAGGGGGACTGGGAGGGATTTGAGGGTTAATAGGCCGACTGATAAATGGCCACAGCATCTTCGAGGGTGATTTTTCTTGGATTATTGACTAAGAGTCTGGTCACCTTCATGGCCGATTCAGCCAATCGGGGCATGGCCTCCTCCGGGATGTTCACCTCTCTCAGCCTTCTCGGAACTCGAATATCATCCGAAAGTTTCTCTACAAACTTCACTGCCATCTCGGCGCCATCGAGGTCAGAGAACCCTTCGATCTTCTCTCCAAAGGCCCTTGCCATCTGTGCAAACCGATAGGGATTTCCAAGGATATTGTAGCGCATTACGTAGGAAAGCATTAATGTATTGGCAAGACCATGAGGGATATGGAACTCTCCGCCAAGAGGGTAGGCAAAGGCATGAACCGCTCCCACGCCTGCATTGGCAAAGGCCATTCCCGCAAGGAGACTTCCTTCCATCATTTTCGAGCGGGCGACCAGATTCTCGCCATGGGCAAAGGCCATCCTCAAGTTCTTTGAAATGAGTTCCATCGCCCTGAAGGCCAGAAGGTCTGTTAAATCCGTGGCATTGACAGAATAGTAGGCCTCGATGGCATGGGTCAGGGCATCCATGCCTGTGGATGCGGTGACCGACGGAGGGAGACCGATGGTGAGCTTTGGATCGAGAATCGCCACTTCAGGAAAGAGGTAGGGGCTCACAATTCCCTTTTTCAATTTTTCCTTGGTGTCGGAGAGAATCGCAATGGGTGTCACCTCGCTTCCGGTTCCCGCGGTGGTTGGAACCAAGATCACAGGCACGCCAGAGTTGGGGACAAGATCGATTCCAAAAAAATTGTCGATCTTCCCGGGATTGGTGATCAGGACAGAAGTCACTTTAGCGATGTCGAGGGAACTGCCTCCTCCAAAGCCGATGATCAGGTCAATCTTTTCTCTCTTTCCTAAGTCAACGCTTTTCTCAACCACTTCAATTCTTGGATCAGGTTCCACCCCATCGAAGAGGACAGACGGAAGGTCCACCGATTGGAGGGACTTCTCGACAGAAGCAAGAAGACCGGACTGAATGATCCCCGGATCTGTGATGATGAGGACTTTCCTTGCCTTAAGGAGTTGAGCTTCTGGGCCTAATTTCTCCACAGAGCCAGACCCAAAGAGGATTCTCTTCGTTGTTCGGAATAGAGTGATCTTATCAAGCATGGTTTCGAAACTCCTTCGGTCATTG
>CAZFJD010000460.1:0-1665 GCA_964518775.1 uncultured Syntrophaceae bacterium | reverse complement strand
ATGGGGGTGGAGGTCTCAAAGACAGATTTGGAAACGGCAAAGAGAGATTTGGTTGTTCAGGTGAGAGAAGGTTATTTTAATATTTTAAAGGCTGAGAAGTTCTTGAACGTAGCCCAACAGGCGGTCAAACAATTTGAGGCCCAATTGGAAGTCACAAAAGCCTTCTTCGAGGTTGGGATTGTTCCGAAAAATGATCTCCTTCAGGCAGAAGTGAGATTGTCTAATGCCAGACAAGGGCTGGTTAAGGCAGAGAGTGATCTCGCAGTGGCTAAAGCTTCGTTTAATACCTTACTAAGAAGGGAGATCAACGCCCTCCTGAGTGTCGTCGACATTCTTGAATATAAACCATTTCCCCTCCGATTCGAAGAGTCTCTCGAAGAGGCATTGCGACAGAGACCAGAGATAAAGAATTCCGAATATAAGGTTGCTCAAGCCAAGGAGAGTGTGAAGATTGCCAGAAGTGGATTCTTTCCAGTGATCAGTCTTACGGGAAACTATAATAAACTCTCTGAAGAGCCGGGGCTCATGGGTGATCTCCGAGCAGAGCGATGGAGTATGCAGGCCTTAGCCACATTCACTCTATGGGAATGGAAAAAGACGGCCTACAAAGTGGGAGAGAGCAAGGTGAAAGTCACTCAGGCTGAAGATTCAAAAAATCAGCTCATTGATGGGATCATCTTTGAGGTGAAACAGGACTATCTGAATATGGTGACAGCAGAAAAGAACATCGGAGTCGCAGAGAAGGCCATTGAACAGGCAGAAGAGAATTTAAGGATGAACGAAGAGCGATATAAATATCAAGTGGCGACGGCTACCGACGTTCTCGATGCTGTGACATTGTTGGCTCAGGCGAGGGTGAATTACTACAGCGCTCTGAGCGATTTCAATATCGCCAAGGCCAGGTTAGAACGAGCCATGGGAAGGATGTATCCGTAACAAATTCGCACAGAGCAAAGAGTCTCCTTTTCCAGTTTACACCTATTAATTCATTATGCACTATGCCCTTTGCCCTCTGCCTTCTAATTACGCTGGATTAAGGAGTAGACGATGAAATTAGGAAATTGCTATTTCTTATGCCTCATAATAATGCTGTCATTGTTGGGATGTGGCTCGAAAGAGTCGGTGAGTGTCGAGACCCCCTCAAAATCTCAAACCTTTGTTTCAGAAGAGAGATTTGTCGAAACTGTCGAAGTGATCCCGAGATCGATTTCGTACACCCTCTCTGCCGTCGGGGGTTTGAAGTCCCCTGAAGAGGTGACCATTAGCCCGAAGAAGGCTGGTATCATTGAACGGATCCTTGTCAGGGAAGGGGATCGCGTCCAAAAGGGACAGATTTTGGTCCAACTGGATGATGTGGATGCCAAACTCCAAGTGGAAAGAGAAGAGGCAAGAGTTCGGGAAGCAGAAGCTTCGCTGGAGACGGACCGAAATACACTCGCTCGTTACCAGAAGCTCTTGGAATCGAAGGTTGTTCCTCAACAAACCTATGATGACATCAGCCTGAAAGTCAAATTGGATGAGGCGCGATTAGCACTGACTAAGTCAGAATTGAATCTGGCCAAACAAAACCTTTTGGACCATCGAATCGTCTCTTCCATCGACGGCATCATCAACCTCAAGATTGCCTCTCTGGGAGAGCATGTCAACGTGGCCCCAAAGGATGAG
>CAZFJD010000459.1:0-1671 GCA_964518775.1 uncultured Syntrophaceae bacterium | reverse complement strand
GGCCGAGGGTGGTTCGACGTGCCTTCAGTGATCCCATGGTAGAGCACAAGGAGACCGGGGTTCCAGGCAGAGGGACGGAGGAGATGAAGACCAATGAGGTCACGGGCCGTTTCAAACGAGGTTCTTGGGGGATGGCGGTTGAGGTAGGCCGTCCGGGGGTTGGAGCAAGGCTCAAAGACCTCGAAACAATCGCCATGGCTCTGGCCAAAAAAGGGATTGTCTTTGAACCGAGGAACCCGGTGACATTTTTGTTTGAGGACGTGAAGACCGGAAGACTCAAACCAGAACTGAAGAACGAAAAGGTTCTCTCCGCCATTATTGAGTTCGAAGTGAAACGGGACCAACTCCGGGGAGTTCTTCAAACATTGAGAGATATTTCTGGAAAAGTGGATACCGTATTCTCTGTCGATCTAATCACTTTCCCCGAAGAGAAAGAGAAGGGTCCAGCGCTTGCGGTCGCAAAGGAGCTGGGGTTTCCTATTTATCCAAATGGAAAGGTAAACCTTGGACTGGGAAGAGTCCTTAATAGATAAGGACTGGAGGATATGAGATGACGCACACGCTTCATCGCACAGGAGACATCGAGAGCTTGAAAGAAGACTTTCCCATGCTGACCCATGTAGCCAGAGGGTATAATGACATCGGCGCTGGAGAGCGACTGAAGCAGATGGCCAAGATTGCAAGGAAGTACACAGATCTGAACTTCGGAGACTGTAAGGTTGCTAACAAATTTATGATGCCTCCCGAAGAGATCATGAAAAGACATACTGTGGGTTGGCAGGTCGTGTTCAAGGATAAGAAAAGTCTCATTGCCTGCATGAAAGAATTGAAAGAAAAAAATATCGGGATTTCGGTCGTGGTCTCAGGTTTGTTTGATGAGGTTTTCGAGTGCTGTCAGAAGGCTGGAATCAAGCCACCGCTTATTGAATTTGCCTTAGGAATTCATGGAAATAAAGAAAAGCTCTGGCCCTCGGAGATACTCGATTTCGTCACCATGTGTGGTCATGGGCTGGTTTCCGGTCACCTTGTTAAAAAAATGGTGGAAGAAATCAAGAAGAAAAAAATCACCATCAGGAAAGCAGCCATCGAGCTGGCGAAGCCCTGTTTATGTGGGGCTTTTAACCCTCATCGTGCGGGCAAACTGCTGAAAAGCATGACCCACTTATGAAAAAAAGGGGGCCTCCTGCTTTTAGCTCAAAAGGAAGGAAGGTTGAGGAGGTAGAGATGTCTGAAACAATAGGGATCATTGGTCTTGGCCGAATGGGAATGGCCGCTGCTAAAAAGTATATCAAAGAAGGGTATAAAGTGGTCGGATATGCTCGGAGGCCTGAGGTGGTTAAAGAATTTTCCAGTGCCGGTGGAATTGTGGTGATAAACAGTAGAGAGGTGGCCGAAAGCTCTGGCAAGGTCATTGTCTATGTATTGAACGACCAGCAAGTCATTGAGGTGGTGACTGGTCCCGATGGAATTCTTGAGGGATGCCACAAGGAAACAAGAGTGATCTGCATGTCCACTATCGACAAAGAGAATCTGGAATGGGTAGCGGAACAATGTGCAGCAAAAGGGGTAGGATTTATAGACGCACCTGTAACCGGTGGACCTCCGAGAATAGAGGCTGGGACATTAACCATTATAGCAGCAGGAGATAAAGAACTAATAGAGAAATGCCGG
>CAZFJD010000458.1:0-1679 GCA_964518775.1 uncultured Syntrophaceae bacterium | reverse complement strand
ATGAGATGACTGAGGTAGCCATCAAAGAAGCCGATGGATCCATTCGGAATGTGCAATGCATCCTGGTGATGGCATGCGCCCTGGGAGTCCACAGGGTGAGTTTATATATTGACAAGCCAGTTATCCCGGCACTGGATACATTGTTCATAGGCGTAGAAGATAGCCCTGGCTATTTCCACGAAGTTTGCGCCCAGTGCGGTCAGTGTATCATGGGAGAAACAGCTAGTATTTGTCCCTTCACAGCATGCCACAAAGGGTTGCTCAATGGTCCTTGTGGAGGCACGAACAATGGCAAATGCGAGGTCGACAAGGAGAAGGATTGTGCCTGGACACTCATATATCAGCGATTAAGAGAGCAGGGTAGGCTCGATTTGATGCGGAAGTATCATCGTCCCAAGAATTATCAGGTCGTGCCAAGACCAAAGACAACAAAATTGGCGTGACCTCGGAGGGAGAACCATGGCGTCAAAGTTTAAGCAGATACTTGACTCCGGCAAATTTATAGTAACCAGCGAGATCAGTCCACCAAAAGGAACAAACATTGAAAAGATAATCCATCATATTGACCTTCTCAAAGATAAGGTGGACGCGCTGAATGTGACCGATCATCAAAGTTCTGTGATGCGCTTTCCTTCGCTTGGAGGGTGCCTCGCCATCAAAGAGCGAGGTGGCGAACCGATATTACAGATGACCTGCCGCGATCGTAATCGAATTGCCCTTCAAGCCGAACTCCTCTTGGCATACAGCAGGGATATAAGAAATGTCCTCTGTCTGACCGGTGACGCAGTGGTTGTGGGTGATCACAAAGAAGCGAAAGGAGTTTTTGACCTCGATTCGTTACAACTGTTGAGGACGATCCGGCAAATGGAATCAGGAAAGGACTTGGGAGGAAACGATCTCGATGGGACGATAGAGTTCTGTGCAGGTGCCATCGTCACGCCTGAAGCAAGACCCATTGAACCTCAGTTAATCAAATTTGAAAAGAAGGTGGAAGCCGGAGCCGAATTCTTCCAAACTCAAGCCATCTATGACTTGGATAACTTTGCTAAGTTCATGCAGTATGCCCGTCAATTTCCGGTCAAAATATTAGCCGGGATTGTCCTACTTTCATCAGCCAAGATGGCAAAATACATGACAGATAACGTGCCCGGTATCTTCGTCCCCCAATACTTGATCGATGAACTGGCAACTGCGCCTAAGGGGGGAGCATTAAATAAGGGAATAGAAATTGCCGGTCGAATGATCGCCACCCTGAAAAAGGAAGCGCTGTGTGACGGAGTCCACATCATGGCCATAGGCAGAGAGGAGGTGGTTCCAGACATCCTCCGAGCAGCCGAGCTTCCTTCTTTTCCCACCCAATCACCCGCTTAAGGTCCTGTGTTTTTCGTTGGGTGGGTGGCAATGCCTCACCCGTGCGACCTTGGCAGGATCCGACAGGGGTGTCTGCGAAAATCTTATGGCGGCAACCTCAGCTTGTCCCTCAAACTAAAAAATGGCCCTAACAGGCCGAGGACCGCGCTGTGCTTATGAAAGTTACCCTTGCCCAAAAAATTCTTAGACAGTCCGCTTGATAAGATTTTCGGAGACATTCCTGGCGGATTTCGCCCTGTATAAGTGAGGCATAACGGCCGCTATCACAATCTCTTTGCCTGCAGGGCCTAAATGTGGTAACATTATTT
>CAZFJD010000457.1:0-1697 GCA_964518775.1 uncultured Syntrophaceae bacterium | reverse complement strand
GCGGCCAAGTTGGCTGTCGGATACACACTCGACGAAATTCCAAATGACATCACGAAAAAGACGCCCGCCTCTTTTGAACCCACCATCGACTATTGTGTGGTGAAGATTCCAAGATTCACCTTTGAAAAATTTCCAGGAGCAGATCCTACCCTTACCACCTCGATGAAGTCGGTCGGTGAGACGATGGCGATCGGTCGAACCTTTAAAGAGGCTCTTCAAAAGGGCCTTCGCTCCTTGGAGATCGGGAGGTACGGTCTGGGTGCGGATGGAAAGGATAAATTTCCCTTCCCCACAGAGATGCTTACCGATTCGAATCGACAACAGGCCCTTGAAGAGATCAGAAAAAAGCTCTCCACTCCAAATGCGGATAGAGTCTTCACGATCCGGCATGCTTTGCTCCTGGGGATGAAGATTGAAGAGATCCATGATCTGACAAAGATCGATCCCTGGTTTCTCACCAATATTCAGGAGATCGTCGATCTTGAAAAAGAGATACAGTCCTACGGAGCAGTAGAAAAAGACCTCGAACTCTGGAAAATCCAGATCCCAAAGCAAATTCAACTCCCAGAATCCCTTTTAAGGAAAGCAAAGGAGTTTGGCTTCTCTGATTTCCAATTAGGATATCTTATCGGCGTGGATGAAACGACCATCCGAAACATGAGGAAGGAAAAAGGCATTCTCCACACTTACAAATTGGTGGATACCTGTGGAGCGGAATTTGAAGCCTATACCCCTTATTATTACTCCACTTACGAAACGGAAGACGAATCGAAAATCTCTTCAAGTAAGAAGGTGATGATCCTGGGAGGAGGACCCAACCGGATCGGCCAAGGGGTTGAATTCGACTATTGCTGCGTCCATGCTTCATTCGCTCTAAAAGAGTTGGGTTATGAAACGATCATGGTGAACTCTAATCCAGAAACTGTTTCGACAGACTATGACACCTCGGATAAACTCTATTTTGAACCCCTCACCCTCGAGGATGTCCTCCATATTATTGACACCGAAAAACCCGATGGCGTGATCGTCCAATTCGGAGGCCAGACCCCTCTCAATTTAGCTGTCCCTCTTGAGAGGGAGGGAGCGAAGATCATTGGAACGAGTCCTGAAAATATCGATCGGGCTGAGGATCGAAAACGTTTCCAGGCCCTTCTGAAAAAGTTGGGGCTCATCCAACCTCTCAATGGTACGGCCAGATCGATAGACGAAGCCAAGAGGATTGCTGACGAGATCGGTTATCCTGTCGTTGTTCGACCCTCCTATGTGTTAGGGGGAAGGGCCATGGAGATCGTTTACGATGAACAATCCTTAGAAAGTTTCGTTCACCGTGCAGTGGAGGCCTCCTCCGAACATCCCATCCTCATCGATAAATTTTTGGAAGATGCGATTGAGATCGATGTCGATGCCATTGCGGATGGGGAGTCCTGTATCATCGCTGGTATTATGGAACATATCGAACAGGCTGGAATCCACTCCGGAGATAGCGCCTGCGTCACACCTCCCTATTCCCTGAGCGACGAATTGATCGAGCAGTTGAAAAAGAACACTTATGCCTTGGCCAAGGAACTCCAGGTCGTGGGTTTGATGAATATTCAATATGCCATCAAAAACGATATCGTCTATGTCCTTGAAGTCAATCCCAGGGCCTCCCGAACCATTCCTTTCATCAGCAAGGCAACAGGGATTCCATGGGCCAA
>CAZFJD010000456.1:0-1723 GCA_964518775.1 uncultured Syntrophaceae bacterium | reverse complement strand
TTATCATAGAGGAAGAGCGTTGGCTCAAAGAGATCCATCTTTTCCTTTGGAATCTCCTCCGGAGCGCTGAAGGAGGAGTAGAACCCTTTGGAATCCCTCGAAAGTCGAAGGAACCACTTTGCTCCTCGATCTCCCACACAGCGGTTAAGATCATGGGGGTCGCACATCAGGTGAAGCGCTGCCATGGAATGGAGAGCGTAGCCGAGTCCTAAAACGCCTTCGATGACCTCCAAACGATGATAGGGAAGCCGCTCCACCAAATCCCTTCTAAAAGTGATCCAATAGGAGGCCGTGTGAAACTGAAGATCCGGCAGTTCGATCTTTCCATAACCTAAGTTTTCAAGAGTATAGAATTTGATCTTTTTATATCCAACAACACGGGTGGCCACTCTCACCTCACCATGTTCGAAGACTGTGCCCTTTCCCTGCTTTCTCTCAAATCCTTCCAGTATGGAAACATCGGTGTAGTCGATCGCATCCGTGTAGTAGTCTCCATGGGTCTTCTTGACATAAGCCCTTCGATTAGGATAATCGAGCTTCTCTACGGCATAGAGTTCTGACTCACAGAGGTAGACAGCCCCTTCATAAAGAGTAGTATGGGCACTGGTGAAGTCGACCTCTGCAATCACCTCCTCTTTCCTCTTCGTGGTATCGATCACGACGAAGTTCTCCTCCGAGGTGGAGCGGAGGCTGACCTTCTCTGCTGGATAGGCATCCCGAGTCCAATACCAATGCTGACCCTTGTGATGGAGCGTCCCTTTCTCTTCGAGGTATCTTAACATCTCACCCAAATCTTCTCGCCCAAATTGTTCTCCATCGCTAAAGGGAAGTTCAAAGGCAGCACATTGAATATGACTGAGCAGGATGAGGAGGTTATCAGGGTTGATCAACCCATGTTCGGGTGATCTCCCGAAGAAGTAGTCCGGGTTTTCGATGATGAATTGATCCAGCGGTTGACTCCGGGCAATGAGGACGGCCAGCGATCTTTCTGATCGCCTTCCCACTCGTCCTGCCTGCTGATAGGTGCTGGCGATCGTACCGGGATAACCTGCGATCAGACAGACATCCAGATCCCCAATGTCGATCCCGAGTTCAAGGGCATTGGTGGAGATGACCGCTCTGACCTCTTTCTCCCTCAATCCTTTTTCGATCTCTCTACGAACCTCGGGTAGATAACCTCCACGATATCCTCGGATTCTTCCTCTCTCCTCTAACCTCTTCTCAAACCGATCTTTCAAGTATTTGGTCAAAATCTCTACATTGAGTCGACTGGTCGCAAAGAAAATGGTCTGAATCCCTTGCTCGATGAAGGGCGTGGCCAACCTTCTGGCTGCATGGATAGGACTCCTTCGGATGCCCAATTCTTTATTGATCACAGGAGGGTTGTAGAAGATGAAGATCTTCTCCGAAGATGGTGCCCCGCTTTGATCGATTAATAAGACCTCTCTCTCCAAAAGCCTTTCGGCCAACTCCTTAGGGTTGGCGATCGTTGCAGAACAGCAGATAAATTGAGGGCTCGATCCGTAGAAACGGCAGACCCGATTTAACCGTCTCAGGACATTGGTCATATGAGAACCGAAGACACCGCGGTAAGTGTGAAGTTCGTCGATCACCACAAATTTCAGATTCTGGAAGAAGGTCACCCACTTCGTATGATGGGGAAGAATGCCTGTATGAAGCATATCCGGGTTGGTGATCACAATATCGCCCTGGGTGCGAATGG
>CAZFJD010000455.1:0-1725 GCA_964518775.1 uncultured Syntrophaceae bacterium | reverse complement strand
GACGGTTCTATTTAATTTTGACATCGATATTAAGAAAATAGAGCCGTCCCCAAATCATCGTCCCCTAATCATCTGGGTTCAAGAAAAAATTCTGCACCAACTGGCTGGATACTGACTTCCAATATCGTTATGGTTCATTATCGAGGGATTAGCTAGCACATAAAGCTTGTAGCAATTTATTTGCAGATAGGGCAGAATTGGGACATGAAACGGAACATTGCCGAAATCCTGAAGGAGGCGTTGAAACTGCCCCCAGAGGCACGTGCGGCTCTTGCAGGGACATTGCTTGACAGCCTTGACGAAGTCGTGGATACGGATGCGGAGTCAGCGTGGGAAGCCGAAATCGCCATCTGGCTGAAGGAAATTAACGAGGGCAGAGTCAATTTGATTCCTTGGGCTGAAGCCAGAGCAAGAATCGCAGGGCAGTGATGTCCTCTCGGCAGATCGATGTCCATCCCGAGGCTGTCGCTGAAGCGCGAGCGGCAGCCCAGTGGTACAGAGAATGAGATCGTTGCAATGGCTCATGGCAGAAGAAAGCCTGGATACTGGAAGACCCGGATAGCCTAACGTGGACTGTAGCAGACGGCTGATAGCAAATAAAAAAAGCCCTCACCTTTTCTCGAAGTGAGGGCTTTTTTTACAGTTACTAAGGAGTCTATAATTAAGCAAACATATTCTCCTGGAAATCTCCCCTAACCCCTCTTTGCCTGTTTAAAGAGAGGAAAAGACTTACCAAAGAGGGGAATTCCTCCCTTTTGTAAAGGGAGGGGAGGAGGGATTTAGTCTCCAGCGTCTATATAATTATGGACTGATTAATAACTTCTCTATCTTCTCCTATTGAGCAGCTTCTTTCATCGGGATTCTCATCTTGTAGAATGAACGCCATACGAAGATGAGCCCAAGGATAAAAAGCGGAATGGCAATGTAGGGAGCGTAATTCGTGGCACTGGGATTGGCTTCTTTCGCATGTACCGCCATCTCGATCGCAATTTCGGTTGCCAGCAAACCAAACAGAGTCGAAAACTTAATAATGGGGTTGAGGGATACGGATGAGGTATCCTTGAAGGGATCGCCAACCGTGTCGCCAATGACTGTTGCGGCGTGAAGCGCCGACCCCTTTTCATTCAGATCGACTTCAACGATCTTTTTCGCATTGTCCCACGCGCCGCCAGTGTTGGCCATGTAGATGGCCTGAAAGAGGCCGAAACAGGCAATGGAAATTAGATATGCCACAAAGAAGTTGGGGTTAAGCAACGCGAAGGCGAGCGTTATGAACAGGATTGCGATGAAGATATTCCACATCCCTTTCTGTGCATACTGGGTGCAAATCCTTACAACCGTCTTGGAATCTTCAATATCGGCTTCTGTCTTGTTCAGGTCCATGTTCTTTTTAATAAACTCCACTGCCCGGTACGCACCGGTGGTCACTGCCTGCATGGAGGCCCCCGCAAACCAGAAGATCACTGCGCCGCCGCAGATCAGGCCCATAATGATCGGTGCGTCGGTCAGCTGGACCTGCAGCATATTCTTGCTCTGGAGCAACAGAATGATCGAAAAGATCATAGTCGTTGCACCGCACACCGCAGTGCCGATGAGCACCGGTTTGGCCGTCGCCTTAAAGGTATTGCCCGCAGAGTCGTTGGCCTCGAGGTAGTGTTTGCCCTCCTCAAAGTTGGGATAGAACCCGAAATTCTTCTTGATGTCATCCTTGATGCCGGGAATCGT
>CAZFJD010000454.1:0-1730 GCA_964518775.1 uncultured Syntrophaceae bacterium | reverse complement strand
CCCCTTGAAAACGAAAGGCCTCCAGAGGAGGCCCTTCAATCAGTACTTCTTCTCCTTTATCAACCTTCCGGTCGAGAATGATCCTATCCATCACAAGAGGCTTTTCCTTTCTTCCTCTTTTTCTCCTCTTTTGTGGCCTCCTCTCCGCCTCCTTCAAATTCCTTTATCTTCGTCCCAAGCTCACGAAGCTTTCTATCCACCAGATCGTTCAAACTCCCTTCTTTAAACCTCCCATCCTCCAATCTTTCGCCAGCCTCCACACCGGTCAGAATCTCAATCCCCTGGTCAATGGTCTTCACTGGGTAGATATGAAACTTTCCTTCTGTGACAGCTTGCACCACCTCCTTCCTCAACATCAAGTCGTCGATGTTGAGATGGGGAATGATCACGCCCTGCTTTCCTGTCAATCCCTTTGCTTTGCAAACATCGAAGAACCCTTCGATCTTCTCATTGACACCACCGATGGGCTGGATCTCTCCCTTCTGGTTGACCGACCCTGTCACTGCGATGTCTTGACGGAGGGGAAGCCCTGAGAGGCTTGAAAGCAAGGCATAAATTTCTGTAGAGGAGGCACTATCCCCATCCACTCCGCTATAGGACTGCTCGAAACAGATGCTGGCGCTCATGGTGATCGGTTTATCCTGTGCATATTTTCCCCGGAGGTAGCCGGCAAGGATGTAGACCCCTTTATTGTGAGTGGGTCCACTCATCTCTGCCTCTCTCTCAATGTTGATGATGCCCGCTTTTCCCATGGAGGTCTTGGCTGTAATCCGGGATGGTTTGCCGAACATATAGTCCCCCAGATTATAGACCGACAGGCCGTTGACCTGACCGACCACCATCCCATCGGAGTCGATCAGAATCGTCCCATCATCGATCATCTCCTGAATCTTCTCCTCGATGAGGTTCACCCGATGGATCTTTCTCTCGATGGCCATATCGACGTGTTTCTCTTTCACCACATCCGAGCCATCCTTCATTGCCCAGTAGTTAGCTTCTCTCAAGAGATCGGCAATCAGATGGAATCGTGTCGAAAGTTTCTTCTGCCTTCCCGCCAGTCTCACCCCGTATTCCACCACAGCGCCAATCCCTGTTTTATCGAAGGGCCTCAACTTCTCCTCATCGCAGATCTTCCGGATAAACGAGGCATACTGGTTAATCTTCTCCGTATCCTTTTTCATCACAGAATCGAAGTCTGCCTTGATTTTAAAAATCTTTTTGAAATCATCATCTAAATTGTAAAGAAGGTGGTAAATGTAGGTGTCCCCGATCATGATGACTTTCGTATTGCACTCGATGGGCTCGGGCTTGAGGGCAGAGGTAGCAAAGAGATAAAAAGGATCATACGTCTGAACCTCCATCACCTGGTTCTTCAATGTCCGTTTTAAAGCAGGCCAAACCCCTGGCTCCACAAGGGCTTCCAAGGCATTGAAGATGAGATACCCACCATTCGCCCTTAAAAAGGACCCAGCCTTGATATGAGTGAAGTCGGTCTTCCAGACCCCAGAGCGTTCGACCACCCGTTCGATTGTCCCAAAAAGGTTTCGGTAGTTGGGCGTAGTCTCTACGATGATCGGTGCTTTTTGGGTTTCCGAATTATCCACCAATACATTGACTTGATATTCAGTGAACGCATCAACTGACTGAGGAAGAATCAATCCCGGAAGAGGCGATGGAGGAGCTTCCTCCTTTTCTCTGAAACGACTGAGATTGGCTAAAATATCTTCCTG
>CAZFJD010000453.1:0-1737 GCA_964518775.1 uncultured Syntrophaceae bacterium | reverse complement strand
CTATAAATTAATTCTGCAATCTGAGGAAGCCTCAGTTTCATCTCTTCCATTTCATCAGGGGTTGTAAAGACATCCTCGGGCCGTCCTCCTCGGACAATCCTTCCTCTACTCAATATATAAAGCCGGTCGAGGAAGAGCGGGACCAGGTCGACCCGATGGGTCGCTATCACCATGGTAATCTTTTTTTCTTTATTGAGTCTTATCAGAAGGTTTATCATCCTATACTCTCCCATCGGATCCAATCCATCCGTGGGTTCATCCAGGAGCAGAATCTCCTGTCCCATGGCTAACAGACCTGCAAGGCAGATCCTCTTTTTCTCTCCGAAACTCAGATGGTAAATGGGTCTCTTCCCATAGCCCTCCATGTCCACATCTTTCAGGGCCCGGGTCACCCGGAGGGCCACTTCCTCTCCGGCCAATCCCATGTTGGTCGGTCCGAAAGCCACATCTTCAAATACGGTGGGGGCAAAAAGCTGTTCGTCAGCGTTCTGAAAAATGAGGCCCACTTTTTTATATATTTCTTTTGGCGATAGCTGCTGGATCCCCTTCCTATCCAGCTCCACACTTCCTTCGAAATTCTTCAGCAGCCCATCCATGACTTTGAGAAGGGTGGTCTTCCCCGAACCATTGGCTCCCAGGATGCCGATGAATTCCCCTCTCTTGATCTCAAGATCGATATCCGATAGGGATTGAGTTCCGTCAGGATATTTAAATGAGACTTTTTTAACGGACAGCCTGATTAGATCATCCATAGGAATCCCATAGCCAGAGTGAAAGTCATCGCACCCAGGACTTCCGAAGTTTTAAAAGGCTTCTCTGTTGCCTTCGGTATATTTCCATCATAACCTCTTTGGACCATCGCCACTGCCGTATTCTGGCTGTGCTCAAAGGCTTTCAGAATCAGGGAGCCGGTCAGAGTGCCGAAGGAGCTTAAGCCCCGCTTGAGGCTCGAATATCCCAAACGGGTCTTTTGGGCATTGTAGATCACCATGCTCTCGTCAAGAAGGACAAAGATATACCGATAGGCAAAGACCATGATTTCGATGAAGTCTTTGGGTATTCTCAGCCATGAAAGGCTTGCCATGAACTCGGTGAAGGGTGTGGAAAATCCCACGATCGTCAGGATGGAAACCGCTGCAATGATTCTGCTTCCGATGATCAGTCCTTGCAGCAACCCGTCACGGTATGCCGAAATCTCCAAACCGAAAAGATCGATGGAAAAGAGCGGAAGGTGACCGGAGAAGAAGGATTTTAGGAAGAGCACCATGGCGACGATGAACAGGGGCTCCGAAAGTCTCATGAGAAAGACCCTGAGAGGGATCTTTAACATAACCCCGAGAAAGAGGCTGAGGAGGATGACGAGCAATGGAAAAAACAATCCCCTGTAGCTTAAAACCATGGCGAGAAAGGCGAGGGCAACGAGGAGCTTGATCCTTGCATCAATTTTGGAAAGGATATGGTCTTTCTTAAAGTATTCAGAAAAGAGTTCCATCTTATTTGTACCCGGAAAGCTTTTGTTTTTCTAAGCGCCCTATTAAATATCCTTTTTTAGGACTCCTGCGCGATTGATTCTTTTTTCTGTCAATGTCTTCCAGTAATATCCTCCGATAAACCCTCCCACAACACCTGCAAGGAGGAAGACAAATAGAAGCAGATCTCCTTGATCTGTGTTGAGAAAAGGTTCTCTTGCTTCTCTGCCGTGCTCTTTAGCATATTTTTCAATTACAGACTCATCAA
>CAZFJD010000452.1:0-1768 GCA_964518775.1 uncultured Syntrophaceae bacterium | reverse complement strand
CTGCCTGCTCTGGAAAGACTGCGCCGGTTGGGTGGTATTGCACCGTATGGAGAAAACATAATTTAACACCGGCCCGGTAACCCAAAACAAGTCCATCCCCAGTGGCACCGTAATGATTGGTGGTCATGAATCTTTGGATGTGGAGTCTCCCCGAACCACCTGTGGCCATGATCACGGCCTTTGCCTTGACCAAAAAATATTCCTCCGTCTCCAAATTATAAAGAACAGCACCAGCGCAGTCTCCATGCTCATCCAATATCAGTTCGACTGCAGGAGAAAATTCGAGAATCTTAATATCTTCAACTCGATTCCTCGCCTCATCTCTCAGGGTTCTCATAATCTCTGCTCCAGTAATATCGGCAGCATAATGCATTCGTTTTCTGCAGGTACCTCCTCCATGGAGTGCCTTCATTACACCTTCAGGAAATTTTGTGAACATGCAACCCATGCTTTCCAGCCAGGCCAGAACTAATGGAGCTTCGGTCACAAGCGTATAGACCAGTTCCGGGACATTTTTAAAATGGCCTCCACCCAATACATCGAGATAATGGTAATAGGGTGAATCCTTCGTCTCTTTTGTGGCGGCCTGAATACCGCCTTCAGCCATCATCGTGTTTGCATCACCATGCCTTAATTTTGTAGCAATCAATACCTTTACACCATTCTCCTGAGCCGTCAAAGCAGCTGCCGTTCCCGCACCTCCTCCACCAAGGATGAGGACATCCGTTTCATAAGCGATCTTTGTCAGATCGATCGCATCAGGATTGACTCGGCTTTTGGCTTCCAAAAGATCCACGATCTCAGGAGAAATCGCATAACCCTTATTGGGACCCACTCGAATTTCTCTTCTCGCCCCTTCTACGAAATCTGGATGGTACTTTCTTAGTCGTTCTTCCCTCTCTTTCAAAGAGAGCATGGGGAATTCTTCTCCCCTTCTCTTCTTTTCAACTCGTGCAGGCCGTGTCGCCTCAACCCTCTTGATCAACTCTTTCAACTCTCTTGTATAAGGCATAATAACCTCCGAGTCTTCTTAAGCATTCAAAAATGTCAAATGCCAAAGCTCAAATGTCAAATCAAATCCAAAGCCCAAATGTTAAAAAGTTTTGCCTGCCGCACGGAGGGATTTTGAACTTTGACATTCATTTGTCATTTAGATTTTGAAATTTGGAATTAATATTTACAAGTATGTTTTATCCTTTGGTGCCCAATTTTCGTCGGCCTGTTCAGGCTCGATCTCTCTTTCGTTATAGAGATTCTTCAGTGTCTCTTCATCTGTATCCATCAATTCCCTTAACATTTGTTCATACTTCCCTTTCTCAACTTCTTTAACCATTGAGGCAAGATGTTCTGCCTTAGGTGCGATGTACTTTCCATAGAGCCGTCTTCCCAAGATTGCAATGTTATACTGGCAGATCTCAGCTGGGCATCGAGATGTACAGAGGCCACACATCACGCAGTCGAAGGAGAGTTCTGCTAATCGGGTCACATCGCCTCTCATAGCCGCTGCCATATAATCCATGACCTCAATCTCCATTGGACACGACTTGGTACATGTATTACACTGGAGACATCGCAGGAGCTCTGGGTAGGCCTTCACCAATGTCTCGATGGTTGGTTTTACTTTCTCAATGTCATAAATGCTTTTGGTGGCTGGGAAGAAGGGAATCTGCGTCAGGTACATATTTGGCTGGACAACGGTTTGACAAGCCAAACCCACTTCAATTTTATAGCTTTCCGGGAATCGGTAGACCGTTCCGCAGGCCCCACA
>CAZFJD010000451.1:0-1774 GCA_964518775.1 uncultured Syntrophaceae bacterium | reverse complement strand
GGGATCTTCTCCTCTTTAAGTTCAACCATAATTGCTCTGCCTTTCAGCTCACCATATGGGATCGGTGAGTCAATGATAACATCAATTTCCCCGATAGGAAGGGTTTCACTATAAAAATTGAAAGCCTTCATCCCTTTATCCTCAATCCACGAATTTCGCTTCGCTTCATCAGCCAAGTCTCGAGGATCAACAGGAACTCTGGGCCGGTACCCCCAATTTTCTAATTTTGAAACCAACTTGAGAATGTTTTTGGTTTCGAGGAGAATCATTATGTCAATATCATAAGTCATTCGCGGGACACCATGGAAATTTACTGCCAGCCCTCCAACTACCAGATAGTCGATTTTAAGCTGATTTAACTGCTTAAATATTGTTTGGTAATTTAAATCCATAAAAACATAGGCAAAAGGCGATAGGGAAAAAGATCTATTTGGTCTGTTTGGTCTAACAAACAGCGAGAAAAGCGAGAAAGGCAAGACATGCGAGAAAGAATACGGTCCATTTGGTCTATTCGGTCTGTCTGGTCTGTTCCGTCTATAAAAAATAGGCAATAGGCAATAGGCTAATGGCAATAAGCAAAAGCAAGAATGCGAGAAATATCTCTGTGCTATAGCACTTATTGCCTTGATCACGTCATCTAGTTCGCGGCCTATGTCCGTATTGCGCTTTCAAGATGAGGAATGCTGATGAGATTTTAGCTCGGAGTCAATATTTTCGATTCTCTCCTGTAATTTAGAAACCCTTTCTCTGAGCGCAGCGATCTCCCTTTCTATGAGCTCCCTATTCGAAATCTCCCTATCCAATTTCTCCTCAATCCTCTTAAGACCACCAATGATAGAATAATATTCAGTTTCAAGTCTTTCAAACCTCTTATAAATTTGATCAAAATGTTCCAGGATATCACGAAATTTCTGGTCATGCTCATCAAGTTTATTCCGGATTGCCCTAAATTCCGGTTCAATAATCTTTCCATAGAAATCTTTTAACGTATCCAATATGTCCTTTTTTGCAAGCTGCGCCATAATTATCTCATGA
The DNA here is from genome assembly GCA_964518775.1 of uncultured Syntrophaceae bacterium. Classification (GTDB taxonomy): domain Bacteria; phylum Desulfobacterota; class BSN033; order BSN033; family UBA1163; genus JACAEX01. Next base: position 739 of record CAZFJD010000451.1, on the reverse strand, counting down.
ATTTCATCAATTTTGATGGTTTGTCTGGTTCATCTTTGTCTTAAGTCACTGGATCATTGAGTCATGGAGTCATTGCGTCAAATAAAGCGAGAAATGCAAGAAAAGAATAAAGCGTTCATGGCGTCATTGGGTTATTGCGTTCATTGGGTCATTGGGTCTTCAAGGAGCATGGGGCTAAGAGCATGGAGCATAGCGTAAGGACCGAGAAAAGCAAAATAAACGAGAAGAAGGGCTTCAAAAAGAGAGCGATTCTAAACGGACATCTTGAAGCCTGGAACGGGGAGGAGATAGCTTGCCAATTTTTACCAAAACAATCTTTCTCCCTTTTGTCTTTTGGGTTTCAGCCATTTTAAGATTCTCCTGTGAGAGCTCCGGGTCTTCTTCAGGAAGAAAATACACCTCAGCATTTTCGGGAATTTGCTCCAAAACTTCCGGGTGCTCTAAAAGATAGCGGTCAAATTCCACGCCCAAAATGTGGTTTTTCTTAAAAAGGTCTTCCTTTCTCATTTTACCTCCGCACCTTCGATAGGTACCATTCACGGTATCTCTCCCAATTATTTTCAATATCATTATATGCGAAAGTTAAGCCTTCGTCAAAATTAAATTGCAGAAACCACCTCTTGGCGGTCGTTCCATCGGGGGAAATTAAATCCCGATGAACAGCGTTATGGAAAGTATCAAACCTTGTCACAGCAGACCAATCATCTTGAACAAAGATTTCATATTGAATAACGAATTT
>CAZFJD010000450.1:0-1788 GCA_964518775.1 uncultured Syntrophaceae bacterium | reverse complement strand
CGTTTGAGCGGTTTTGGAGGTCAGGGAATTGTCTTGGCAGGCATCCTCTTAGGAGAGGCAGGGGTGACCGATGGGAAGTATATTGCCGGATCGAATTCCTACGGTGCTCAGGCCAGAGGTTCAAGTTGCCATTCGGAGGTCGTCTTTTCTGATAGGCCCATCGATTTTCCTCATCTGACGACTGCAGACATTCTAATTGCAATGTCTCAAGGAGCTTACAATATGTTCTGTGAGGACGTGAAGGAAAAATCTGGTCTCATCCTTTTTGACCAGTACCAAGTGGTGCCAAAGGAAGGGTTAAATGTCATACAGATAGGGATACCTGCCACCGAATACGCCCTGAAAAGATTGAAAAACAAGCAGGTTGCCAACATCGTCCTCTTAGGTGCCCTCATTGAGACCACAAAGATCGTCTCTCTTAAGGCCATCCAGAAGGCCATCCATACCCATGTGAGTGAAAGGTTCCGAAGTCTCAATCTTAAAGCTCTCCGGATAGGAATAGAATTAGGAAGGCGGGTCCATGGTCGAAGGAAGAACTCATAAGCCGATCATCCAAACAGACCAATGTCACACTTGCAACGTCTGCCTTCGGGGTTGTCCTGCTGAACTCCTTCCAGAATATCGAAAAGAAGAAAAGAGCCTTCGAGGGACTCTCTATGGTGGAAAGATGGAGGGGAAACCTCCTAAAGAAAGAGTCCCTCTTCCTCCCTGTCAGGAGGCTTGTCCTATTCAACAGGATACAAAGGGCTATGTGGCTCTAATTGCCAAGGGGAAATTCAAAGAGGCTTTGGAATTGATCCGGGAGGTCAATCCCTTGCCTGCAGTCTGTGGGTTCATCTGCCACCATCCCTGTGAAGAGGCCTGTTTGAGGACAGAGGTGGATCAGCCAATCCCCATCCGGCTCCTGAAGCGGTTTGTGGCAGAGTATGAACGGGGTGGAGAAAAAACTCTGAGGAGATTAAAGAAAAAAAGACGTGAAAAGATTTTGGTGATCGGCTCCGGCCCCGCAGGTTTGACAGCGGCGAATGATTTGAGACTCCTTGGCTTTGGGGTGACAATCGTTGAAGCCCTACCTATCCTCGGGGGCATGCTCAGTGTCGGTATCCCAGGATTTCGATTGCCCAGGGATATCCTCCAGATGGAGATCGATGGGATAAGAGCATCGGGCGTTGAGATGAAGACAAAACATCGTTTCCATTTTGATGGGAACGGCAAAGTATTTCAAAAACTTGGTTTCCAGGCTGCCTTTCTTTCGATTGGAGCCCACCGGAGTCTAAGGCTAAATATCCCGGACGAAAAACTTCAGGGAGTTCTTCCTGGTGTGGAGTTCTTAAGGGATATCAATCTAGGAAAGAAAATAAAGATCGGAAAAAAGATCGCTGTCATCGGTGGAGGGAATGTGGCCCTCGATGTTGCCCGCTCGGCAATCCGCCTGGGTTCAGAATCAGTCGAGATCTATTATCGAAGGTCAAGAGAAGAGATGCCTGCAATCCCTGAAGAAGTAGAGGAAGCAATGCGCGAAGGGATAAAGATTCATTTTCTTGTCTCCCCGGTCAAGATGATTGGAAGAGGAGAGAAGGCGATTGGAATGGAGTGCGTCAGGATGAGGCTCGCTGAACCCGATGAGACAGGAAGAAAGAAACCCGTTCCGATCGAAGGTTCCAATTTCAAAGTCCATGCAGATACCATCATTGCTGCCATCGGCCAAAGGATCGATCGAAATGCTTCTAAGGGATTTGAGACCCATCCAGATGGGACGATACGAGTGGATCCAGAAACGGGTGAGAC
>CAZFJD010000449.1:0-1789 GCA_964518775.1 uncultured Syntrophaceae bacterium | reverse complement strand
TGTTGTCGTTCCAGCTATCAAGGTGGGGGAATGTAAATCCGATTGGGAGATCAACTTAGAACTAGCCCGGCGTTTTAATCCCAGTGCGATCAAGTACAAAAGCGTTAAAGAGTTGATCGATGACCGGCTCAAACCCGCAGGAGTGACGTTCGATGAGCTGGCTGCCGAAGGCAGTTGGATGATGCCTCCAGAAGGCCATCCCTCAAAACCCTATCGGCGATATGAAAAGGGGTTGCTCCGTGGTGATGGAAAGCCTGGATTTAATACGCCTACAGGAAAAGTGGAATTGTGGTCAAAGAAATACGAAGAGTGGGATCTTGATCCCCTTCCCTACTACGAGGAGCCTCCGGAGAGTGAGGTGAGGACGCCTGAACTCTACAAGGAATATCCTTTGGTCATGGCCACTGGGAGAAGATCTTCAGTATATTTCCATGCTGAACATCGGATGATTCCTTGGATGCGGGAGATTGATCCAGATCCGATCATCGAGATCCATACCAAGACAGCAGCTGATCTTGGGATCGAAGATGGCGAATGGGTCTATGTGGAGAATAAGAGGGGAAGAATTAGAAGGAAAGCGAAGCTGACGCCAACGATCCCTCCGAAGGTCGTCATGGTCCCTCATGGTTGGTGGTTTCCCGAGACAGACGGCCGGGAGCCCAATCTCTATGGCATCTGGGATATCAATTGCAATCAACTCATCCCCACTGGAACCCAGGGAAGATCAGGTTTTGGTGGAGGTGCTTATAAGACCACCCTTTGCAGGGTGCGCAAGATTGAAAAAGGGAGGTAAAGAAGATGGCCAGACAAGGATTGCTTATCGACTATGAATATTGCACAGGATGCCATACCTGCGAGGTGGCCTGCAAGCAGGAACACAACTACCCGGTTGGAAAGTGGGGCATCAAGGTGAACGAGATCGTTCTCGAGACCTTTGAAAAGATCGCCATCGATTATATCCCTTTTCCCACAGATCTTTGCAATCTGTGCGTGGAGAGGACGAAGGAGGGCATACCACCGGCATGTGTGAAACATTGCCAGGCAGGATGCATGATGTATGGTCCAGTGAAGGAATTGGCTAAGGTGATGGATAAGAAACCAAAGACCGTTCTCTTTGCACCGAAGTGAGACCCTTTAAGCAGAAGGCTATGGAATGATCATTTTGTGAAGAAAAAAACCTATCCACTCTCCTATGCAGGGAAAAAACAGAGATTTGCGCGATCTGTTGTGGCTGGAGGATTCATCTTTCTCTCAGGTTCGAGCGGCCGAACCCTCGAGACCGGAGAGGTTTCATCAAATGATGTGGCTGAGCAGACCAGAGTAGCCCTGGATAAAATTAGGCTTGCCCTGAAGGAGGCAGGAAGCGGACTCGAGCACATTGTCAAGATGACGATCTATCTTCGCAACATGAGTGACTATCAGGCGATGCGCGATGCTGAGTTACAATATTATCAAAATCACTCGCCTCCTCTGGTGGAGAGTCCTCCTGCAAGCACTGTGGTTCAGGTGGTTTCTCTGTCAAAACCAAACATGCTGGTTGAATTCGATGCCATTGCCCTCTTGCCCGGTTCTTAAATCCTTGTGAGTTCATCGGATTTTTCTATTTTCGGTTGTGGTAAACAAAAGAATAGTCGCCCTTTCAAGAAATAAAAGGAACTATTCACATTTATACTTTTAAGGAGGTATTCGGTATGTACACGCTCAGGTTATACCATGACCGCTTTGGCCCAAACACAAAAACGATTCCAGATTTGGAGGCGCAGCATAGTATCGTCTATATCCATAAAGG
>CAZFJD010000448.1:0-1791 GCA_964518775.1 uncultured Syntrophaceae bacterium | reverse complement strand
GGCTTCATCCTCTTGTCATGATCCTTGCCATTGTCGTCCTCGGAGGAATGGGGTCGCTCAAGGGGCGTTTAGCCGGGGCCTTCATCCTGGGCTTTGTGGAGACCCTGGTGGTTTTTCTCATTCCTCTGGGAGCCTTTTTGAAAGGGGCCTTTTCCCTCACCATTATGCTCGTCGTTCTTCTCATTCGACCGGAGGGGTTGTTTGGAGTGGCCTTCGAGGAGGAGAGATAGAGATGAGAGCCTTCCTTTCTCTTCGCCGTATCCGTCTCTTCTTCCAAAAAGAGATATTGGTTCTGCCAAGTCGAACCATCGCCTTCTTTTTCTCTCTGGCCCTGTTGCTCCTCCCTCTGATGACGCGAGATCCTTATCTCCTGCGGATCATCATCTTTTCATCGATCTTTGCTATCTTCGCCGCCAGCTGGGATCTTTTGTCAGGCTTCACCGGCCAGATGAATTTCGGTCACGCCCTCTTCTTCGGGGTGGCGGCTTACACCTCTGCGCTCTTGAACCTCCGTTTGGGATTTCCTCCCTGGCTGACCATTCCCCTCGGAGCGTTCATGGCGGTCATCGCTGGTCTTGTGGTGGGCATCCCTTGTTTGAGGTTGAGAGGACCTTACCTGGCCTTGGCCACCCTTGCCTTTCCAATCATTCTCATGGGAATTGTCTTCACCATCCCAGAGATAACCGGTGGTGAGCTGGGTGTTTCTGGAATTAAACCCTTAGCAAGCTCACGAATCACCACTTACTATGTTTGTGTCATTCTCATGTTGGGTTTAGGATTATTGATGTGGAAGATTGGTGACTCCAAAACCGGGATCATCTTCCATGCCATTCGCGAGGATGAGGTTGCCGCCCGGGCCTCTGGAATCAATACGACTCGGTATAAGTTGCTGGCCTTTTCACTCAGTGGATTCTTCGCGGGTGTCGCAGGTGGACTCTATACCCATTTTATCCGGATTGCCGGACCATCGACTCTGGAAGTCTCTCTCTCTTTCCAGGCGATCATCTGGGCCATTTTTGGTGGAGTGGTTACCATTTATGGTCCGATTGCCGGCGTCTTCATTCTCTACCCTCTGATGGAATTTCTCCGAGTCATTCCGGAGATCAGGACTCTTCTTTTTGGCCTCACCGTGGTCATCATCCTCCTCTTCATGCCAGAAGGGTTGACGACGTGGATTCGGGATAAGATCGAAGAGGAATGTCCAAGATGTAAGGTACGGAACGTGGCATGGCGGAAGACCTGTCGAGTTTGTTTTGCGGATATGGAACAAAAAGTAGTAAGTGGGTCCTACTGAACGGGGGTGCAAAATGGATTTTAAGGCTGTTTATGAAAAAAAGCCTTGGTTGAGATTCTACCCCGAAGGGGTAGGTGAAACGATTCCGATCGCCGAAAAGTCCCTCCCCGATCTTTTTGATGAGGTGACCCATAAGTATGGAGGGAAGGCCGCTCTGGTATTTTACGGGAAGAAGATAAGCTTTAAAGAATTGAAGGAGCAGGTGGATCGCTTTGCATGCGGCCTTTCAGATTTGGGAGTGAAGAGGGGTGATCGGGTTGCGCTCTATCTTTTAAACAGTCCTCAATACGTGATTTCTTACTTCGGGACGCTGAAGGCAGGAGCGACCGTGACCCCGATCAGTCCGGTCTATACGAGCATGGAAGTGAAATATCAGCTTTTAGACAGTGAGGCGAAATACATCGTGTGCCAGGATATCCTCTTTGAGAATGTCGAAAAGGCAAGGGTGAACCTTCAAGAGGTCATTGTTACGAACATTGGTGAGTACCTTCCGCTCC
>CAZFJD010000447.1:0-1798 GCA_964518775.1 uncultured Syntrophaceae bacterium | reverse complement strand
CTCTTTACACTTTGCGCTTTTATTTTGGTAGGTTATTGAGAATGGGTTCCATAATGTTTTCGATACGACTCTTTGTGCCTGCAAAACGGAAGTATTCTGCATCGGAAAGGGGTTGTTGAGGCGGGCCCATCTTGAACCCCCTTACTTCGAGGGCGGTTTTAAATCCAAGAGGGAATGGAATCGAAAACATCGCTCGAATCAGCAACAGAATAGAGAATTGGAGTTCTCTGGCTTTCTCGTAGTCTCCCTCTCGCCAGGCATTGTAGATTCCCACCATGATCTCGGGAAGGATGCCCGCTGTGGCGGTCATGCATCCCTTTGCACCGACCATTAAGGCAGGAAAGAGAATATCCTCCCGACCGATGAGAAAAGAGAGATCTTCTCCGATTAATCGGATCTTGTCCATGTAATGGAGAAGATCGACCATGCTTCCACTGGAATCCTTCATGGCGACGATGTTCTTTCTGCGAGAGAGGCGTTTGACCACATCATAACTTATCGGAGGGGCGAACAAAGGGATATTGTAAAGGATCAATGGAAGATCGATCGCATCGCTCACCATCTCAAAGTGGCGTTCCATATTATCCTGGCTGATGGGATAATAGTAAGGGGGAGCGATCACCACGGCCTCACAGCCAATCTCCTGAGCTTTCTTAGCCAATCGGATGGAATCTTCTGGACGGGTGGAGGCAACTCCGGGTGTCACAGCGACCCTTCCTCGTGCTTGATCATGGACAATCTGCATCAGAAAGGCCTTCTCCTCGAAGTCGAGGTGGATAAATTCACCGACTGAACTGATCGGAAAGATCCCATGAACCCCTCTCTCTATAACGAAGTCGACCATCTGGCGGACAACGGCTTCGTTAATCCTACCGTCTTCAAAAGGGGTCATCATCGCTACATAAATTCCTTCTGGCTTGAACATCAATTTTCTCCTTATAAAGAAAAATTTCGAAATACGAATATCGAAACCCAAGATTGTTTAAACTCTAAACACTAAACTCTAAATCCCAAACAAATTCAAAATATAAAACTCAAAAGGTAGTTTGGGCTTCTCGATAATTGAACCGAATATTTTCTAAGTCATAGGACTTTGAGTTTTGTGCTTTGGACATTTGAGTTTGTTTAGAGTTTCGCCTGCTTGCCGTAGGCAGGGATTTCGTGCTTCGAATTTAGAGAAGCTTCAGCTTCTTTAGTCTTTCCGAGTTGGGTCTTCCTTCCTCATCCCATCCTCTTACGAAATAGTATTCTTTCAACATCGTCTCTAAATCGACCACCCGACCTCGGGAAGGGCCTTCTTTAAGGCGTTCGGTAAGGAATCGGTTCGGCAAAGAGTCCTCTTTCCTGGTCAGGCCTTCCCTGAGATTGAAGAGTCTCACCAAATTATTCGTTCTCTCTCCAATTCCTAATACATCCTCGGCCGATGAAAAAGATTCGATCCCTGTCACAGAGTGAAGAAATTGGACGATATGCCTTAAGCTGAGTGAGAAGATGCTAAAGAGGCACGTCACCGAGGAATTAATGACGGTGAACAAGTCCTGCTGGCTCTTGACAAACTCTGCCTTGAACTCCACTGAGAATGGATCGATCCGTTCTTCCGCTGAGAGGAGCTCCGCTCCAATCGGCCATGAACGGAGGTGGCAGGCCCCCCGGTCGCTGGTGGCATAGGCCAAAGCAATCCCTGTCGAACCCCTTGGGTCGTAAGCAGGCATCTCCAAACCTTTGACGTGCATGGCAAAGGATTCGGAGTCTTTCCCAATCACCTTGGCCATCCTCTTCACTCCCTCTCCCCAGAGAA
>CAZFJD010000446.1:0-1801 GCA_964518775.1 uncultured Syntrophaceae bacterium | reverse complement strand
TTCCAAACCATCCTACACCATCCGGGTGTTGCAGCGCTTTCATATAGTCAATGACTACTTTATTAATCCGTTCACCACAATTCTGCCCCTTTTACATAGATAACACAATCCCTAAGAGGTCTTCCATTGGAAAATTTTCGTTGGTTGGATATAATTCTCCTTCAATGAAAGAAAAGGTTTGTCTCGTCAGTCTTGGGTGTCCCAAAAACTTGGTCGATTCCGAAGTGACCGTTGGTCTTCTCTCAAAAGAGGGATATCTCCTCACCACAGATCCTTCTGAGGCGGAAATCCTCATTGTCAATACTTGCGCCTTTATCCAGGATGCGACGAGGGAGGCGATCGAGACCATTCTCAACCTCACCCACTATAAGAGAGAAGGTCGTTGCCACCTCCTTATCGTCTCAGGATGTCTCCCCCAACGGTATGGGAAGATCTTGGAAAAGGAATTACCAGAGGTCGACCTCTTCATTGGCACCGGGTCCTTTCAACACCTTCCCGAGATTCTGAAACAGAAACCGAAGAAAAAGACCCTTCTCAACAGACCTACCTTTCTTTACGATGAAAAGACACCTCGCATCCTCTCCACTCCTCCTTTTGTCGCTTATCTCAAGATTGCAGAGGGTTGCTCCAATTGCTGTACCTTCTGCACGGTTCCTCAGATCAGAGGCCCCTACCGAAGCAGAACCCTTCGATCTGTGCTCGAGGAAGCGAAGAGTCTTGCCGACCAAGGAGTTGAGGAACTCATCCTCATTGCCCAAGATACCACTGCCTATGGAAAAGACCTCCGGGATGGAACGAACTTAGAAAAGCTTCTCAAGAGATTGGTCAAGGTCAATGGTCTCCGTTGGATCCGGATCCTCTATGCCTATCCAAAGAAGGACTATTTCACAGATGGACTTCTTGAACTGATGGCTCGAGAGCAAAAGATCTGTCCCTACCTTGATCTCCCGATCCAACACATTGACGATGGAATCCTCAGGCGAATGGGTCGAAGAACGAAGAGTCAGGAAATTCGAAGTCTGCTCCAAAAGATTAGAGCCTTCCTTCCAGGGATCAGTCTTCGATCTTCTTTGATTGTTGGATTTCCAGGAGAAGGAGAAAGCCAGTTCAAAGAGCTTTTAGACTTTGTCGAGGAAGGCCGGTTCGATCACCTCGGGGTTTTCAAATATTCGGCGGAAGAAGGGACACCCGCCTCCCGTCTACCCAATCCGATCCCAGAAGCTGTGAAGGAAGAGAGACTACGAACCCTGATGGAGATCCAAAAAAAGATCTCCTTAAAAAAATATCGCCAAATGGTGGGGAGAAAGACGGAGGTCTTGGTCGAAGGACTGAGTCATCAAGGAGCTCTGCTTCGAGGAAGGCTTCGAACCCAGGCTCCTGAGATCGATGGCTGCGTCCTCCTGATGGGCAAGGCCAGACCCGGCGATTGGGTCGAAGCTCGAATCACCCAAGCCCTTCCATACGATCTTCTGGCCCAGATTGAAAGAATCCTCCTTTGAATTTCATTATCCGCTAACAGCATTGCTAATTTTTATCTTGACATTTCGTAAGATATCCTGTAAATATTACGATGATGAGCGAAAATCTACAGAAACATCGGGTATTAGGTGCCTTTTTACCAAGCTCGGGAAAACGACGTCTTGTCCTTCTCACGGGGGCGAGGCAGACCGGGAAGACAACTTTAGCCCTTTGGAAATACCCGGATCTTCGCTATATCAACCTCGACGCCCCGGAGAATCGTGAAGTCATCCGTGGCATGTCAACAGCCTCGTGGTCGAAGAGCGTCGGAAACGCTGTGATC
>CAZFJD010000445.1:0-1808 GCA_964518775.1 uncultured Syntrophaceae bacterium | reverse complement strand
ATCCACCGTGAGATGAGTAAGTTCAGTGATAAGCTCAAGAGCGAAAGCAGAATACCTCTCGTTAAGATGCGAATCGGCATACATACGGGTCCAGTTGTTGTGGGTACCCTGGGTAATGACCTAAGGGTTGAGTTCAAGGCAGTGGGAGACACGGTGAATTTAGCCTCACGGATGGAAAGCCTGGCAGAACCAGGAACAACCTATGTGACCGAGGAAACCTTCAAGCTTACCGAGGGACTCTTCCGGTTTGAGGCTTTGGGAGAAAAGAAGGTCAAGGGTAAGGAAGAGCGGGTTAAGGCCTATAGGGTAATCGCCCCCAGTACAAGAAGGACGAGGTTTGATGTCAGCGCTGAGCGGGGTCTTACCCCTCTTATTGGAAGGGAGCGGGATCTTGAACTTTTACTGGATGGTTTTGAGAGAGCTAAGGCAGGTAAGGGCCAGGCTTTTTCCATTGTATCCGAAGCTGGAGTCGGCAAATCCAGGCTCTTATATGAATTCAGAAAGGCTGTGGCCAACGAGGATGTCACCTTTTTAGAAGGGAGGTGTCTCTCTTACAGCAGAGGTATGGCCTATCATCCGATTATAGATATCTTGAAGTCAAACTTTGATATACAGGAAGGAGGAGGGGATCAGGAAATCAGAGAAAAAGTCAAGATGGGATTGAAATTAATGGGGGTCGATGAAGCTTCAACTCTTCCCTATCTTTTGGAGCTTCTATCGGTCAAAGATAGCGGTGTCGATCAGATCCCCATGAGTCCTGAAGCAAGGAAAGAAAGGATTATTGAGGCATTAAAGCGGATCGTACTTAAGGGTTCTGAGATAAGACCGCTGATCATGGCCTTTGAGGATCTGCACTGGTTAGATAAGAGTTCGGAGGATTTAGCGAAAAACCTTCTTGAGAGCATACCAGGGTCAAGAGTTTTATTAATATTCACCTATCGACCTGAATTCGTTCACACCTGGGGCAGCAAGTCCTATCACAATCAGTTAACTTTGCATCGGCTCTCCAACCGGGAAAGTCTTGAGATGGTGACCTATCTTTTAGGTACAAAAGAGATTGAAAGGACTCTTGAGGAGTTGATACTCGAAAAGACAGAAGGTGTCCCATTTTTTATCGAAGAGTTTATAAAGTCCCTCAAAGACTTGAAAATCATAGAGAGAAAAGACAACACATATCGTTTATCAAAAGATATTCAGCAAATGACCATCCCTTCGACAATCCAGGATGTGATCATGGTGAGGGTTGATTCGCTGCCTGAGAGGGCCAAAGAAGTGCTTCAGACTGGGTCGGTGATCGAGAGGGAGTTCAGCTATGCATTGATAAAGCGCATTATGAACCTTTCCGAACAAGAATTACTTTCCTATCTTTCCATCTTAAAGGATTCAGAACTTCTCTACGAGAGAGGCATATACCCCCAATCGAATTATATCTTTAAACACGCCCTGACGCGTGAAGTGGTTTATGACTCGATTTTGGCCAAAAGAAAGAAAAAACTTCATGAGGAGATCGGAAAGGGTATCGAGGAGTTATACGGAGATGGTCTGCCTGGGCATTACGAGGTCTTGGCTGAGCAGTTCTTGCTAAGTGAGAATTATGAGAAGGGGGCTGAGTATTCGAGGCTAGCGGGGAGGAAGGCGGAGAAGATCGCCTCATTTGCCGATGCCATTGCCTATGGTAAGAAGAGAATCACCTGTCTTGAAAAATTACCCATGACCGGTGAGGGGCAAAAGAAAAATATCGATGCCAGGACAGCCCTTGGGCTCTACATGGCTCAAATGGACTATTATGCAGAGGCAAAAGAAGCCAT
>CAZFJD010000444.1:0-1835 GCA_964518775.1 uncultured Syntrophaceae bacterium | reverse complement strand
ACCGACGAAGCACTTCCACCGGAAGAGAGGCGCCACCTGAAACACAAAACCGAAGGCCTGATCGCCTCGGCGGATGAACATCGGCTAATGCCACCAAGCGGTTGAAAATTGTCGGTACCGCGATCAAGATTGAACTCTTCTCCTCCTCGATAGCGGAAAACAACTCTTCAGCATTGAAGTGGGGCCACAGCCGGATGGTCAAACCCAGATAGATAGAGGCGTTGAACACGCTCGTCTGGCCATAGATATGGAAAAGAGGCAGAACGCCGAAAACCACGTCATTGGGATCGGTTGAACGCATGGTGGCCACGGTCATGGCATTGCTGGCCATATTATAGTGAGTGAGCATGGCCCCCTTGGGAAGGCCAGTTGTCCCACTGGTATAGATGATGGCCCAGGTGTCATCATCCCTGGTCGGATAAGGGGGGAAAGCCCCTTCGCCAGCGAAGAGTTCCTCCAAAGGAATAAATCCTTTGTCCGGTGGTACACCCTGGGCGATGCGCAGATCCATCTTTGGGAGCTGCTCCATGACCTCACGAGGATGTTCCAAGTAGTCTTTGTGGCCGATGAAGGCCCTTGCGCCGGAGTCCTTAAAAATGTGCTCGAGCTCTCCCACTCTATAAAGGAAGTTCACGGGGAGGATCACAGCCCCAACCTTTGCTAATGCGTAGTAAACGATGACCCACTCGATCGAATTTGGCATCATCAATACGCAGACATCTCTGGCGCGGAGTCCTGCACGAACAAGTCCATGGGATAAGCGATCCACTTGCTTGTTTAATTCTTCATAACTGATTGTTCGTTCCAGGAAACGAATAGCCGGATGCTCAGGCCTGCGCGCAGCACTCTCGGTGAGAAGGTTGGCAATGTTCACGACCTTACCTTAGTCTTTCTTAGGATTATGAGCAGGAACCCACGAGAATCTTTCATCCCTTCATAGATAGATATCAGTGGTCCGTAGCTCACATCCAGGCCCACCAGTATTATATTCATAAGGTCATCCATGTCAATCTTTTCTGCAAGATGAGATCTTCTAAAACATTTCAAACAGTTTAGTATTTGGGCGTCTCTGCGTAAGATAGGGAGGTGGATCGAAGATAAAAATCATTGACAGCGAACTTGGGTCTGGTAAAATGGAAAAAATTTTCAAAGACAGGAGAACCATTTGGGAGTATTTGATCTTTTTAAAGGGGCGGAACGGAGGGAGAGGGAACGGCGGGGACCTTTGATCGAAAAGGATACCCGAACCTACGATCAGATGATGGACGAGCTCACCACATGGAATATTGACCATACGGATATCCTGAGTGTGTTGAGGAGTGAGATTGAAGAGGAGAGGATGCTGACCTGGTCCCATGCCTTAGAGACAGGCATCAGGAAAGGACTGGGATCTTACGCAAGGAATGTTGAGGAGAGCCCTCTCTTCCCTACCTACCTTGATCTCTATCGATTCATCAAGGGTCTGAGGCCGAAGTTATTGACAAATCCAACCATGAAAAATGCGAAAGGGATAGAGAAATTGGACTCCATGTCCGTCTGCATCATCTGCGGTATCCGGGCGTTGCAAAAGGAGAGGGGAGCCAAACGTTTGATGAACACCTTCCAATGGAAGCTATTGGAGAGATATTTGGGTCGTTGAAGGTGTTGGCCCTGTGGAATATTGATTTGAATTGAGTGGATGATAAGGTACGTCTCATGACGAATAAGGTTCCAAAATTGCAAATACCAATATTTTATTCCACAGGGTTGACATTTCAGAAAGGTTTTATAAAATAGGTTTAAAAGGGCGCTTAGTTCAGGGGGAGAACGCCTGCTTCACACGCAGGAGGTCACTG
>CAZFJD010000443.1:0-1865 GCA_964518775.1 uncultured Syntrophaceae bacterium | reverse complement strand
CATATTCTTACATCCTCCATCTTCAGGTCCGATCAACTTCTTCCAGAGCCTGCCCGGCAATTGGATTCCTGTTGTCTCTTGCTCCTTCACATAGTGCATTCGATTCCTCCTTTTTACATCTCCATTGATCAATGAAATAACCTGGGCACAAAAACCGTGAGTTGGGGAAATATCGTCATCAGACCCAGGATCCCAAACATGATCACGACAAAAGGAACTGCATAGCGTGCAACTGTCTCCACAGGGACACCGGAGATGGCTGATGAAACGTAAAGGGAGTAACCGACAGGTGGCGTCAGAAGCCCGATGGAGAGGTTGATAATGAAGACCATGGCAATGTGCAAAGGATCGAGCCCCAAGGCCTGCTGCAACGGAATTAAAACTGGCACGAAGATAATCGTTGCCACCAGGATATCGATCAGACAACCTGCCAGAAGAAAGATCAGGTTCAAGAAGAATAGGACGACATACTTATTGCTCGAGATGCCGAACATGAACTCTTTGAACAACTCCGGAATCCCCTCGTTGATGGAAATATAAGAAAAGACAGAACCTGCGCCCATGATCATCACTAACTTTGCTGAAGCCTTGGCCGTGGTCAATAATATCCCTGGTACACTTTTCCAGGTCATCTCCCTGTAGATATGGATGGTCACAATCAAAGAGTAGACGACTGCAATCATGGCCGATTCCGTCGGTGTAAAGACACCCGTGACAATACCTCCCACAACCACCACAGGGATCAGGATTGCCAGGATCGACCTTTTAAAAGCCTTGAGGAGATTGCCTCCGGAAAAATGGATGGTCGATCCACCGTACCCCCTCTTCTTACAGACCAGATAACAGTAACCCATGAGGCTAAATCCGATGATCACTCCCGGAAAGTATCCAGCCAGAAAGAGATCAAGCAGAGAAAGACCTGAGACCATCGAATAGACCACCATGGGAATCGATGGAGGAATGATATTACCCACGGGTCCGGCTGTTCCAACCAATGCGGCCGAAAACTCCTTTGGATACTTCTCCTTCTCGAGGGACGGGACAAGGATCGAGGCTGTGGCCGCTGTTTCTGCCACGGCTGAACCAGCAATCCCACCAATGATCATGCTGGTTAAGACAGTCACCATGGAAAGGCCGCCCTTGAGATGGCCTACAACCGCATTTGAAAAATCGACGATCCGTTTCGATATCCCTCCCTGACACATGATCTCTCCGGCCAAGATGAAACCTGGGACAGCCAGGAGGACAAAGGAGTCCATTCCGATCACCAGGCGTTGCGCAATGATCTGTAAGGGAAGGCCTCCGACAATGCAGGCGAAAGTTGCGGTCAATCCAAAGGAGAAGTAGATCGGAACTCCCAGGGCGACACACAGGAGGAAAACGATCAAGGCGTAAACCATTAGCATATCGATTTCTCCTTGAAGGAGACCAACCTCATGGTTTAAGAAAGAGTTTAAAGATATTCCACAAGATACAGATTCCCATCAAAAAGCCACCGACAGGGATAGACAAGTACAGCCAGCCCATGGAGATGCCAAAGGTGGGTGAGGAGGCTTCGGCTACAATCGGATAGATCTTCAGCCCTTGTTGAACCATCACCCAGCAGAAAAATAACATTAATAGACGGGTCAAGTTAAACAAAATGAATCTCAATTTTTTTGGAAGGAGATCGAGGAATAGGACAAACTCAATGTGACTCTGCTCACGCGTGACGAGAACCGCTCCAAGCATGATGATCCAAATGAAAATGAATCGGCTCAACTCTTCGGCCCAGGGAGGTGGCCGTAGAAACACATAGCGCATGATGACGGAATAAAAGATAATGGCCACAATAGCGGCCACAAATATCCGACAAATGAGATTGA
>CAZFJD010000442.1:0-1870 GCA_964518775.1 uncultured Syntrophaceae bacterium | reverse complement strand
AAAGGACCAGGTTTGCACAAATGGAGAGGATAAACACCAAAAGGTATTAATTTTCGGCATTGTTCAAAAAGTGCGTGATGTAACACAGTTCGGTTGAGTTATCCATAGGGGGGTAAAGACTGGAGAGATTTTAGCCCAGCGCCCTCAGATGGAGCGGGGCGGGCCCGAAGGGCAAAATCTCGAAGCTCTTGTAGCACCCTGTGGATCACTCTCGTGCAATTCTCAACGCACTTTTTGAAGTAAAAATTTTCCCCTTGCAAAATAAAACGGATTCCTTCTTACTTATAGGACTACCAAATCCAAAGAAAGGAGGAATCCGTTGGGCGAGATCACGATGGACCTTCGCTTGGTGTTTAAGATACCAGATTCTGGGCTGACAATCAACGGGTTGATTCAAGGCCTCAAGGAAGGCTCCTCGGAAATTCATGGTGCCATCCTTTCGACGCTGATGAAAGCTCTGGAAGACCGAGTCATCAAACAGCAGCTCCAGCAGGAACCTGGACGCTATCAACGCCATGGCCATCAAAGCAAACCCCGGACGTTGCAGTCTTCTCTCGGGGAGATTGCCTATCGTTTCGCTCAATTGTGGGATAGAAAAGAAAATCGGACGATTCTGCCTCTCTCGAAAGCTCTTTCGATCCCCCCTTACGATCACTACCTGGAGGAGTCGATGGAGCCTTCCATTGGACTCTCGGTTCATGTCTCTTACCGCAGAGCCACCAGCGAGGTCCAGCGTATTCAAGGACAGTCGATGAGTCATACCACCGTCCACAGCCGTCTCCAGGCCTTTGCCAAGCATCATTGCCCTTTTGAGGAGATGAGAACCATTCCCTTTCGTTTTTTGATCGTCGATGGGACGAAAGTCCATCTGCAAGGCCCTTGGGGGCAAGACCTCGGTCAGGCCCAGATGCGTTGGGCCTTGGCCTCTTTAGACCCCTCCAGCCGCTTTGAACCCGTCGGTTTCTGGATTAATACCGACTGGGCAGAAATTCGAAAGGATCTCGAGGAGCGGCTCGATTACGACAAAATTGAGATCCTCTTTTCGGACGGAGGCCCTGGCATAGAGGAGAATCTCCTCCGGACGGGAATGGATCACCAACGGTGTCAATGGCATGGAAAAAGGGATTTCTCCTATCTTCTCTATGCCGACGGGGCTAAAAAGCCTGAGCAACGCCCTCTGATCGAAAAGCTTAAGTCCATCCCTGCCATGCATCTCACCAAACTTCAATTGGAACAACTCCGTCCTGAGGATCGCCCCTTCTTCGAACAGATCGCTCACAAGACCCAACAGGGCTTTCAGGACTTATTGAATGCCCTGGACCCTCAGAAATACCCCAAGGCCAGAACTTATATCCAGAATCTCATCGAGCCTGTCACCACCTTCCTCACCTGGTGGCTCAATAAGGGAGAGGTCATCCCTCTCAATACGAATGCGATCGAATCTGCCTTCAGCCAAGTTTGCAACCGCATCAAGAAAGTAGGAAGACGTTGGTCTGAGCAGGGTCTCCTCAACTGGTTGAAGGTCGCCTTCTACAAGATTTTTAAACCTGAACTCTGGGCACCTCTATGGTCTAATAATGAGAAACAGTTTCCTAAAATTAAATTGATTTCAGCCCAAGCTTCTTGTTACTGGTCAGGAGGTATCACGTAACTTTCGAACAATGTCTTATTTTAAACCGGGTGATGAAGCAGACAGAGGCCTTCTATGAAGATTGGCCAGTGGCGGCTTAAAAGAAGCCAGTGCATATCGCTTAGGATTGTGGTATCATGAATTTTATAGAGAAAGAAGGGGATTCAAGATGAAAAAGATTGAGGAGATGATCAAAGAGTTGCCGCCTGAACTCCAGGAAGAAGTAATCGATTTCACTGA
>CAZFJD010000441.1:0-1874 GCA_964518775.1 uncultured Syntrophaceae bacterium | reverse complement strand
ATCGATCTTGATTACCTTGACTTTCTTCTTAACTTTGCTCATTTTTTATAATCCCTCTCTGTTCAAAGTCTTCGTTTACATAATCCAAACCTAATTCGTTCAATTTCTCTTTAGTGGGAATACCTTCATTATTCCATCCCTTAAATTTATAATATTCGTCTTGTAACTTAGCCTCATACTCTGGAAACCTTTTCTTCCAATGGTCCTCTGGTGGACGCTCATCCTTTCTTTTTAAGCCTCTTCTTATATTTATGGCCCTAACCAAGTTTCGATTCCTCCTGGTTATTTTCCATAGTTCAGCTTCATCGATATCTAACCCAGTTGCAGCTGAGATTATACGTGGGTAATTGTTTATATGATACGGAGGTTTTATCGGAAACGATGACAGACCGGCGCAGACCCCTGTGAAGTCATCAATGTAGTGCATCGTCTCTTGCCATTCAACCAATTTACAAATTACATTAATGGGTGGGTAAAATGGGAATGCGTATTCTCCACGCGGCTCCCACTTCAAAATAAATTCCTTAAATTCTTTCTCATATTCATGAGGAACATGGATCCAATCCTTTACAAACTCTTCTCTCACATCTTCTGGAAGAGGCGCCTGGGGGATTTGCCCTTCAATTTGGGTAATGTTTGACTTCTCTCCAGTGCCATACATAAGGTAGAATAAAGGATTTAGCATTCCTAACTTAATAACCATCTGCTCATGTTTCTTAGTAGTATTATGATCGTATGCCTCTGCCCCTCTGCCAATCTGACGAGCTGCCCAATAGACACCATTGGCCAAGATATCTCCTATCCCTTCTCGCCGAACAATCTTGTCAAGTAACCAGAAGAATCTCTCCTCGTTATTGGAAGGAAATCCTGGCATATCTTTGTCAGTCAAAATGCCAGCTTCGTAAAGTTCAACCGCAAAGGCCATAACCTGTGGTGTTGTAAACCCGTCCACTCCATACTCTTGAGCACGACCAACGATTCTAAAACTAAAAGCAAGGTCATCTGCCACGGCTGCCATTATATAAGTAAGTTTCGAGTAGCATTTCATCATGTATCTTTCAAGTTCTGGGTGGCGGATTATTCCTCCACATCTCATCGGACAGTTATAGCAACTTATTAACCGCTCTACCGATTTATCTTGAATCTCCGCCCACCTCTTTTCGATTTCCGTGTTCCAAAAATCTGGTCTCCTGTGGCGGGCATGTCCCCAGGAGAAGCTTGTAGTGTGCCAATTCTCATCTTTTACTGCTATCTCCTGTGGTGACCCAAGGGTAGCCAAAATGGGCGGTACTCCCTTAATTGGTTTTTCCCTTCGCCATTCTATGTATTTTAGAATTTCATTACAAAGCTCTATAAATTCTGCCGGCCGGGCAATATTGAGGTCCTTTGTTCCACGAACTGCTATCGCCTTTAATCCTTTGTCTCCCATAATAGCACCCAACCCTAATCTACTGGCACTTCTCATCATATGCTCGATGGAGGCGAAATAGACCTTATTTTCACCGGCCAAGCCGATAGCAGCCACGTGAGCTTTCGGCTCCTTCAACTCCTGTCGAATAAGTTCTGTAGTTTCAAGAGAGCCTTTACCCTGTAGATGAGTAGCATCACGTATCTCTACTTTGTCGTTATTTATCCACAAATAAACCAGGCTGGGGGACTTGCCGCGAATGACGACTTTGTCATAACCGGCATACTTCAATTCTGGTGCAAAAAATCCCCCCATCATTGAATATGCCATTAACTTTGTCTGAGGAGAAAAGCTCGAAACAATGGTGCGATTCGCACCAGGAGCGGGTGTTCCACCTAAAAGACCAGTGCTAAATATTAGTAGATTATCAGGAGAAAAGGGTTCAGTTTCAGGGGGAACCCTATCC
>CAZFJD010000440.1:0-1888 GCA_964518775.1 uncultured Syntrophaceae bacterium | reverse complement strand
ATAATGTTTATCGATGAAATCAAGAGCTTTCTTCAGCCGTTGATAATTTTTATCATGTCGGGTCTCATAAATCCCGTCCATCAATTTTTCAAGCACCTGAACCACCCAGAGGCAGAGGTTTTCCTGTTCCTTGATGCTTGCCGATTCGGTGATGAATCGGTACTTCATTCCCAGAACTTCTTCAATTTTCGTTCCTGCCTCAACGGCCGCCCGGGTAAGGAGGATGAGCAGCTCCAACATTGAGATTTTCAGCAGTTCAAAATTCTCAAGATATTGGGCTAAGAGGATGGCCAGAAGCCGATAGAGGATCTCCTTTGCCCCTACCCTATCCCCCAATCTGATCTTGGCAATGATCTCCTTCTCCTGCTCATAGGAAAGTTTCGTAAGAGAACTGGGGTTTAAGTCTCTATCGAGGGTCTTCAGATCCCGGATCTGATCTGCAATCTTCCCCTGGAGTTCCTGTATCTCATGGACTTTATGTAAACAGCCGAGATCGGGGATAGAGAGTTGATCAGCAAGTTCAAAAAGGACTTTGGCTGCCCGATTGGCTTCTTCATCTCTGACAATAGGAAGGGAGTAAAGGGCTCTCTCAAAGTCCTTTCTCCTTTCGGTCCCTACCTTTTGAAGAAAGGTCAGTTCATCAGGCTGAAGTTCTGAAGGATTGACTAAAAGAAAAGGAGAGGCGATTAAATAGGCTACCAGTTTTCCATAATGCATTACCGGAGCATTCATCTGCATGAGAGAATAGCAGCACTTCCCAATAGTCGCCTCACCCCATCGAATCGACTCCCGAACTGCCTTTTTGTAAACTATCTCGCATATTCTGGCCCCATTACCCTCGGGTCGCAGTAGGCGACAGAAGTGTCTTTTTTTCTGGGGAAAGTCTGCTTGCCAGATCCTCTCTCCTTTTGTGCTGATAAGGCGTAAAGGGATTTGGGTGGTGACGCTGAAGGAAAATAACTGGCTGGCAATCTCTGGATTTTCTTTTAATTTATTTAACAAAGGATGTCTGGCCATTAGCTTCTATCCCTAAGAGTCTTTTTGCCAAAGCAGGGGCCGAAGTGGCTTCCCGACAATAGGCATCAGCGCCAATATTTCTTGCGAAGATGGACGTGACGGGGGCACCACCTACCATGGTCTTCACCAAGCCATTCATTCCTGAGGCATGAACAAGCTCAATGGTTGATTTCATCCAGCTCATCGTCGATGTGAGCAGTGAGGACATGGCTAAGATTTGAGCTCTATTTTTCTCCACTGCCTTCACAAACTTTTCAGGGGAAACATCGACACCTATATCAATGATTTCAAAACCATTTCCTTCGAGAAGAATAATGACCAAGTTTTTCCCAATATCATGGAGGTCGAATTTGACTGTCCCAATCACCACTCTTCCTAAAACGTTTTCTCTGATCTCTTGGATCAGTGGCCTCAGGATACTTAAACCGATTTTTAGTGCCCTTGACGACATGAGCAGTTCTGGAATAAAAAACTCCCCTCTTCTGAACCGTTCGCTGGCTTCAAGCATCCCGGGAATTAATCCCTGATTTAGGATCTCGAAAAGATCCACCCCATCCATCACCATTCTTTCGGTCAATGTTTTGACCGTCTTGCAATCCCGTAAGAAAACCGCTTGTTGGAGTCTGTTGAAGGTCATTTCGAATTTTTCTTCTCCAAGTCCAGGTTGAATCCTGACTGAATTAAATTTTTTTTCCCGATGGATCATAAATCAAGAAACATCTCCTGTTGGATGGAATGGCCTTTCTCCACAATGAGAAAATTCTTTTCCCAGGGGCCGCAGACCAGCTCTTTAAAAAGTTGTGGAGACCCCTGAACCTCCTCGTAGCTGATCGCCAAAAATTTTGCATTCTCTTCGGCGACCTTTCTGTAA
>CAZFJD010000439.1:0-1892 GCA_964518775.1 uncultured Syntrophaceae bacterium | reverse complement strand
ATCCTTGAGCAAGTTGAGGTATTGAAGCTGGATGGTCACATCCAAGTTCGTTGTGGCCTCATCTGCTATAAGCAATTTGGGCTCACCACTCAGGGCAATGGCCCCTACGATTCTCTGCCTCATTCCGCCGCTCAGCTGGTGGGGGTATTGCTTGATGCGGCTTTCTGGTTCTGGTATCTTCACATCGAGAAAAAGTTCCTTAATTCGTCTTATGAGTGGATTACCCCGCAATCGAAAGTGCTGGCGCAAGGTTTCGCCTATCTGTTCCCCAACGGTAAAAACAGGGTCCAAGGAGACCATAGGGTCTTGGAGAATCATCGATATCTTTCGTCCTCGAATCTTCGTCATCTCCCTTTGGTCTTTCTCCAAAAGATCTTCTCCCTCGAAAAGGATCCTTCCTCCCACAATTCTTCCTCCAGGTGGCAAGACCTTGAGGATGGAAAGGGCGATCGTCGTCTTTCCGCAACCTGACTCCCCTATCAAAGCCACGCTATCGCCGTAGTGTATATCGAATGAGACTCCATCGACCGCCTTGACGATCCTCTTCTCCTCAAAGCCAAAGAAATAGGTGGTCAATCCTTTGACCTGCAGAATATGTCTCACCATAGTCATTTCTCTAATTTCTGGAAGTAAGGGTCGAAACGAAGGCGGAGCCAGTCCCCTATCAAATTAAACGAGAGTACGAGCAGTCCGATGGCTAGCCCTGGGAAGAAGATCAACCACCAATAACCCGTGAGCAACCCCCCTCTTCCCTCGGAAAGCATCAATCCCCAGGCTGGCTTTGGAGGTGGCACCCCCACGCCCAAAAAGGTGAGAGAGGCTTCGACGACGACAACTATACCGATTTGCAATGTAGCCATTGTGATCACTGTGTTCATCACATTCGGTAGAATATGTCTTCTTATAATCCTAAACCTCCCACAACCTGCGATCTTAGCCAGATGGACAAAATCCCTCATCTTAAGGCTCAATGTTTCGCCTCTCGTCACTCTGGCATACCTTGTCCAGTAGACGAGGCTCATAATGATCACAATATTGAAGACACCGGGACCCACGATGACGGCCATCATGATACCAAACATCACAGTAGGGATGCTAAGCCAGGCATCTGTAAACCGCATGATGAGTTGATCCACCCATCCGCCCAAAAAACCTGCGCAGACGCCAGCAGCGGTGCCCAAGAAAGCGGCGAAGATAACTGCAGTAAAGGCTACCAGCAAGGAGATCCTCGCTCCATAGATGAGCCTGCTGAGCACATCCCTTCCCATCATGTCCGTCCCCAGTGGGTGATTGATGCTCCCTCCCGATACCCAGAAGGGTGGAAGAAGCCTCTGTCTGGGGTCTCCTATTTCGGGGTCATGTAAAGCTAAAAAGTCAGCGAAGACTGCTGAGGTAACGAGGATCAAAAGGATCATCATCGGCAGCTTGGGTCCCCTTCTTAGAAAATGATAGGCTTTGGTCAAGATTGCGATAAATTTGTTCATAATCTTATATGTATAATCCTTTAATTATAACGAATTCGAGGATCCAAATAAGCATAAAGAATATCCACCAACAAGTTTATTGCTACCATCATCATAGATATGAAAAGGATCACTCCTTGAACAATATTGAAATCCCGGTAGACAGCTCCATGGAACATGAGCAGACCCAACCCTGGCCAGGCAAATACGGTCTCTATCGCCACAGCTCCAGAGAACATGATCACCAGATTCATCCCGGCCAAGGTGACCACAGGGATCAATCCATTTTTAAGACCATGCCTACCTACGACGGATATCTCGGGAAGTCCCTTAATACGAGTCAGTCTGATGTATTCGCTATTTAAAACCTGTAATAAAGAGGAATAGGTCAACCTCGTATACCCGGCGCTAAAGTACCAGCCCAAGGAG
>CAZFJD010000438.1:0-1893 GCA_964518775.1 uncultured Syntrophaceae bacterium | reverse complement strand
CTCGAAAATTGGAGTGGTTCAAGACCTGGGATAAAGTCCTCGATTGGCAACCCCCCTATGCAAAATGGTTTGCCGGAGGGGAGCTCAATGCCTCTTACCTCTGTGTGGACCGTCATGTCAAGACTTGGCGGAGAAGCAAGGTAGCAATCTATTGGGAGGGAGAACCTGGAGACACAAGAGTTCTGAGTTACTCCACCCTCTATCGAGAGGTCAACAAATTTGCCTCGGTCCTTAAAAATTTGGGAATCAAAAAAGGAGACCGGATCGCCCTTTATCTTCCCATGATCCCTGAATTGCCTGTGGCGATGCTGGCCTGTGCGAGAATTGGTGCAACTCACACGGTTATCTTCTCGGGCTTCAGCGCCCAGGCATTGGCAGACAGGGTCAACGACACCGGTGCAAAGCTCCTGGTGACAGCGGATGCCGGTTTTAGAAGAGGGAAACCAATAGCATTAAAACGGATTGCTGATGAGGCGCTGGAGATGACCCCTTCTGTGGAAAAGATGCTTGTTGTACGAAGGGCGAATATTCCTGTTATGATGAAGCCAGGCAGGGATGTCTGGCTTCATGAGTTGCTTGATAAAGCCAATCTCTTTGTCAATCCGGATCCGATGGATTCCCTTCATCCTCTCTACATCCTTTATACTTCAGGGACTACTGGAAAACCGAAGGGCATTGTCCACGGGACAGGGGGTTACCTTACTTTCAACCATTCCGTTTACAAATGGGTCTTCGATATTAAAGAAGAATCGGTCTACTGGTGCACAGCCGATGTGGGGTGGGTGACCGGACATAGTTCGATTGTCTATGCCCCTTTGATGCATGGAGCAGCCATCGTCCTTTACGAGGGGGCTCCGGACTATCCAGCCATCGACCGATGGTGGGATATCATTGAAAAGTATGGGGTGACGATCTTCTATACCTCTCCAACGGCCATTCGGATGCTGATGAGGTATGGGGAGAAAGAGATTGAGAAGCACGATCTAAGCAGTCTCGAACTCTTGGGAAGTGTGGGTGAACCCATCAACCCGGAGGCATGGGCCTGGTATTATAAAAATATTGGAAAGGAGAAATGTCCTCTTGTGGATACCTGGTGGCAGACGGAGACAGGCGGGATCATGATCTCACCAGCACCAGCCATCGAATGTGCTCCGCTGAAACCTGGCTCAGCGACCTTTCCTCTTCCTGGAATCCTGGCAGATGTCGTGGATGAAAAGGGAGAGACGATGCCACCTGAGGAAAGGGGATTTTTAGTCATCAAAGCCCCTTGGCCAGGAATGTTGCTGGGAGTCTATGGTGATCCAAAACGGTATGAGGAGCTGGAGGAGAAGTGTGCACTGGCCGCCAAGCTGGGGAAAGCAGAGGGGAGGTTCATCCGGCAGGGGATGATCGGCGGCTATATGTATCTCCGTGCCCTGATAGGGCCGACGGAAGTGCTCTACGCCTTTCACGACCAGCCGCATCTCATCCATGTTATTATGCAGCGCTGGGCAGAAGTGATGAACGCCGGGCTAGAGAGGATCCAGCAATACATCGCCCTGGACGAACTTGGCCTGGGGGAAGATATCTGTTACAATCATGGCCTGCTCATCTCGCCCGATATGGTCAAGGAGTTCTTGCTTCCCTACTATCAGGATGTTGCGAGCAAGGCGCGACGGCGGCAGAGCAAGAAGCTCTATTTCCACGTGGATACCGATGGCTGGGCTGAGCCGGCGGTTCCCCTTTACCTCGCAGCAGGGATGGACGTGATGAGCCCCTGGGAGGTGGCCGCCGGCTGCGATGTGGTCAGGATCGGGCGCAAATGGCCCGGTCTGGTCATGATCGGCGGGATAGACAAGCGCGTCCTGGCGGCGGGGAAGGAGGCGATTGAGAGATTCCTCGCCCGAGTCATCC
>CAZFJD010000437.1:0-1897 GCA_964518775.1 uncultured Syntrophaceae bacterium | reverse complement strand
AAATTATGGAAGAAGAGGCGGGGAAAAGGATTCACGACATTGTGGCAGAGGAGACCTGGTTAGGCTTCCGTGAGAGAGAATATCTGGTTTGCAAGCGATTCTCGCAAATGGACCGTTCTGTTATCGCCCTGGGAGGAGGAACTGTTCGTTATCAATGGAATATGGATGTGCTCAGAGGGTCCGGTGTGGTCATCTTGCTCAAGGCCAATTTAAAAGTGCTTGCCGATAGAGTAAAAAAGTATGATCGTCCCAGAGTCAACCCAGGGACATCTTTAGAAAAGGACATTTCCATTTTGTGGAAAAAATATAAAAGCCTTTACTATAAAGCGGCTGACCTTGTTGTGAAAACAGATCAAGATAAAACAGTCCTCGAAGAGGCGGTTGAAATTATCAAAAGGCTTAAGAAGCAAGGCTTCTTCAATAAGAAATTAGCCCGTAAGGCTCTGCAGAATTAGGGAGATCAGAATATGAAAATTCCTCAAAGGTTGCTCATCGAAATACTAAAAAACGAAACTGGGATTTCGGTGGGATGCACCGAGGTGGCTGCCGTTGCGCTGGCAGCTGCCTGGGCAAGAAAAGCACTGGGAGAAGATCCTGACCGAATGGAAATAACACTGGACCGGGGAACTTATAAAAATGGGATGGGGGTTGGAATTCCAGGGACGAGAGAGATCGGAATTCCATGGGCGGCTGCAATTGGCGCTTGTATCGGAAAACCTGAAGAAGAACTGAAAATTCTTGGTAACATTTCTTCTATAGCAATGGACAAAGCGATAAAGCTTTTATTGAATAATAAAATCAATGTCACCGTAAACCGGATGGCTAAAGAAATCTATATCGATTGTAAATTAAAGGGCTCCTCCTCGACGGCGGAGGCCCTCATCACCTGTAGACATGACCGGGTAGATAAGGTCCTTCGAAATGGCCAGATGTATAAGGGATGGAAAGCCCCCCGAAAATCTCTCTCCCCGAAGGCCAAACAAAAAATAGAGATCAAGGATATTCACTTTGATGTTTTCATCCCGTTCGTTGAATCCGTCCGATTGGAGAAGCTCTCTTTTTTGAAAAGCGGATTAGAGATCAACCGAGATTTTGCAAAGGATTGTCTGAACCATCTGAACGAGATGGAATTAAGCCCGATTCTCGAAAGATGGACAACAGAACATAAAGAAACCCATATCCGCCCAGATGAGTACGGCAAGCTCATTACCACCGCAGCCATTGAGGCAAGAATGAAGGGGTTTCCAAAACCTGTCTTCACTTGCGGCGGGAGTGGAAATCAGGGACTGGTCGCCTCTTTGCCTTTGATCGGATATGCAGAAAAAACGGAAGTCCCTTCAGACGTTTTTCTTCGCTCAGTGGCCTTGAGTTTTTTAGTGACGATCTATATTAAGGCATATACCGGGGTCCTCTCCCCTATCTGTGGTTGTGGCATAGGATCATCCATCGGTGTGGGATGCGGATTAGCCTACCTTATGGGAGGAAAGCAAAAAGAGATCGAGGGTGTTATTAAAAACATGGTGGGGACAACGGCCGGGATCATCTGCGACGGTGCAAAGTCAGGCTGTGCATTTAAGGCTCTCTTAATGGTAGGAATGGCTTTTGATTCTGCCAAACTGGCAGTCCAAGGGATCATCATCGCATCCCGTGATGGGATCCTTTCACAGAGTGTCGAAGAGACACTTACTAATCTGGAACATCTCACTCACTTTGGAATGGCACATGCCGATGATGCTATTCTTGATGTCATGACCAAGAAAGGACGTTATTAAGTCCAAACTCATTAGAAGGACCTATTGAGTGGAGGAGAACCTTCATAATGCAATGCGGTTCAGAAGTGTAACTCCGGTATAATAACAACAGCAGGTGCTATCGAAACTGTTATCAAAAACCCTCT
>CAZFJD010000436.1:0-1952 GCA_964518775.1 uncultured Syntrophaceae bacterium | reverse complement strand
TGGCCAGAATGAGGTTGAGCATCATGAAGACGAAGAGGTTGAGGTAGGTGAAATACCGGGGATAACCCGGATCGTCATGCATGTATCCCACAGAGTAAATATGGATGAAGAAACTGACGCCACTCACTACTAATGCCATGAGGACCGAGAGAGGATCGATCTGGTAGCCGACTACTGTTTGGAAGGAGCCCGAGACCACCCAATCGAAGATCACCTTTTCAAAATGGCGTTCTGCAGCTGGCCTTCCAATAAGTTCGAAGAAGATGAAGATAGAAATGAGAAAGGAGAGCCCAATGGCTGAAGGGCCCACCCAACTCACAAAGCCTTTCCCTAAACGCCTTCCTAAAAAACCGTTAAGGATAAATCCGATTGCCGGAAATGAGGGAATTAACCAGACATAATCGAACATGAAGGACTCCTTTACCCCCCACCCATACCCTCCCCCTCAAGGGGGGAGGGTATGGGAGGGGATTACCATTTCAGTAGATTGATTTCGTCCACATTGATCGTCTCTCTGGAACGATAGATCATCACAAAGATGGCCAATCCTACCGCTGCCTCCGCAGCCGCCACAGCCATGACGAAGAAAGCGAAGAGAACCCCATCCATCGACTGGAGAAAACGAGATACAGTGATGAAGGTAAGATTGACGGCATTGAGCATCAACTCAATGCACATAAAAACCACGATCGCATTGCGACGGGTCAAAGCTCCGATCACACCGATCGTGAAGAGTACGCCACTCAGCATGAGATAGAGGGCAGGAGGAATGGTTGGAACGACCCACATCGTTGATTCTCCTTATGTCCTTTTTTTGCTCAGGATGACCGCGCCAATAATGGCTGCTACAAGCAAGATGGAGATAATCTCAAAGGGAAAGAGGTATTGTGTGAAAAGGACCTCACCCACCGCCCTGACATTGGCAGTCATCTTTTCGGGTGTATAGGAACCTGTCTTGCCTGTCGGGGATTTCGCCACGACAGAGTAAAGGATTCCTAATAGAAAAATCAGAGCCAAAAAACCTCCAATGACTTTTGAATAAACGATTTTCAGGCCAGTACGGAGCTCATCCTCCAGATCGAGAAGCATGATCACAAAGACGATGAGCATCACAATGGCACCGGCGTAGAGAACAACCTGGATGATGGCGATGAACTGGCTATGAAGTAATAGGTAAAGCACAGCCACACAGAGGAAGTTCAGCACAAGGAAGAGGGCACTGTGGATCGGATTCTTTCGTGTCACTAACAATAAGGAGGCGACGACGGAGATAAAGGCCATCCCCAAAAAGACCAACCACTCGAATATCGTCCCAATATTTTGCATTGTCTTACCTCCTTGGTTCTCTTTCCCAAGCGATATCTATCCCATGAATATCATTTTCTGGGTGTCGGTGACGAAGCCCGTTTCGTTTGACGTTAAAGATAAAAAAGAGGTTCGATTTGAGACCAACAACTTAACCTTCTGGCGATACGGGCATCTTTACCTTAGCCTTTAAACTATAGATTTTACTCAAGGGTTCAATTTCTTCTCCTCCAATAGTCTTTCTGTGTTCATGAGATAGGCTTTTCGATCGCTCTCCACCCATTCATAATTTCTCCCTACAAAGATCGCCTTGACAGGGCAGGCCTCCTCACAATAACCACAGAAGATACATCTCGAAGCATCAAGTTCATAGGTGAGAGGATACCGCTTCCCTTCCTCATCCTCAGCGGTTTCGATATAGATGCACTGAGAGGGACAGACGGCCATACAGAGACCGCAGGCCACACATTTTGTCTTTCCCCACTCATCCTTTTCAAAATATTGAATTCCCCTCCAACGTGGAGCAGGGGGTATCTTCTCTTCCGGATATTGGACCGTAATGGGTTCGGAGAAGAATCGACTCAGGGTTAACCCCAAACCTTTGAGCAATGGAATGATCATCTTTTCCCTCTCTTATCCTTTCAGTG
>CAZFJD010000435.1:0-1974 GCA_964518775.1 uncultured Syntrophaceae bacterium | reverse complement strand
AGCCATAGACCTCCTCTACTATTTTTAAAGTAGCACGTATTTTACGTGATGTCAATCTTTTTTTATTTTATTCAGACTTGCGATACACAACCTTCGTCGTCTGGCGGAAGTGGGTAAAAAGGGGACGGTTGTTTTTAGGAAATAGGAAGCCTAATCCTTCCACCTCCGAAGTGTAAATATACCTGACCGACCGGGCAGCGTTAGTGGGTGTAGCAGGACTTATAATCGGCGAGAAATCCAGATCGTTCGCAGCTGTGAGGGGATTATGATAGGGATTGTGACCAAGAACGACTTACAGGTTCAGTAAATATTACTAACATTTTGATTTGTTGCTATTGACATGCTATAAAGGTTAAGAAGAAGATGATTCAGAGGCAGGATCCCCGTATTTTATCCTCATAGAGGAGGTTAGTTATGAGCAAAATAGCTACCTTCAAATCAAAATATCTAAAAGATGGCCATCTTTCAATCCCCAAAGAAGTAGTGGCTTCTTTATTATTAAAAAAGGGAGAAGAGGTCCGGGTAGTCATAGAGAAGAAAAAATTTGACAAAAAAGGGTTCCTCAGCCTTTTTGGCATTTGGAGGGGCAAGAATGAGGAAGAAATTCATCTTTATCGGGAAATTGTGAAAGAGAGGGAAATGTTTGGCAGAGGAGAGGTAGAACTTTGATCTATTGTCTTGATACGGATGTTCTTATCGAATACTTTCGAGGAAGTGAAGTAATAAAAAGAAGGATAGAAGGCCTTACTCGAGAGGACAGTCTTGGTCTCACTTGGCTTACCTTTTATGAGTTCTTTAAAGGAATATATGTCAGTGGGAAATTGGATGATGAGAAGTTTCTCCAGGAATTGGCTAAGAGGTGTGTCGTCCTTGAACCATCCTACGAAGCCGCCAAGATGGGTGGCGAGATTTATGCTGCGTTGAAGAAAGAAGGTAAGCTTATCAATGATGCGGATATCCTGATCGCTAGTGTCGTCAAAGCTCATGATGCAGTCCTTGTAACCAATAATGAAGAGCACTTCTCAAGAATTGAAGGACTAAAGATTGAGAATTGGATGAAATAGTTTTTCTTTCCATACCAATCCGTAGGTTCTGAGCCTTTTGATTTCCCACCTTCTGACTGAATTATTCATTCAACTTTAATGAGACCATTCATAAATTTA
The DNA here is from genome assembly GCA_964518775.1 of uncultured Syntrophaceae bacterium. Lineage (GTDB taxonomy): Bacteria > Desulfobacterota > BSN033 > BSN033 > UBA1163 > JACAEX01. Next base: position 811 of record CAZFJD010000435.1, on the reverse strand, counting down.
AAAAAATTTCAATCCGTTAAATTCATTTGCTTAATCGCTGTTTTGTTTCTCTCTACCACGAACTGCGTTCCCAAATGGTTTATACCCCATAAAGAATCTGATGCTATTTATGAGGGGCAAAATCTTGTTCCTAATGGAGGTATAGAAATTTTGGATAATGGACAGCCAGCACGTTGGAATCATCAAGGAAAATGTGCGGTGGGGGCTCCAGGTTTTCAGAGCGGCTATGCCTTAACTATAGATGTATCGGACCAGGATAACCCGACACAATGGGAAACCCAAATTGATTTAATAAAACCCAACACCAAATACGTGATCTCTTTCTGGTATCGCCTTCCGGAAAAAGGAAGAATGGAGCTACTTATTTTTGGGAAGAATTTACCTATCACCGAGATGTTTCGTTACAATCCAATGCATTGGTGTCGTTATTCAGCAATTGTGGATTCAGGTGAATTCAATGGAAAGTGTATGATTAGTTTTCTGGCCAAACAAGGTGTAGGGCGTCTTAAGTTCTGGATAGATCAAATAGAACTTTATGAAGATGAATCTCCTATTGGGCAAAACTGTGCTCGATTAGAATACCAATATTACAATATGGCTTATATTTCCCCAGATGTCATTTCCCCTCTTCCCTTTGCTTTTGAATGGACGTTTGATAATGACCAGCGTCCTCGAGAGATCCAATATATTGTTGAACTCCCGGACGAGATAGAGGTTATAAGTTGTGCTCTGGGCCGAATTTGCTTGAAATAGTAAAAAGGGGACGGCAGGCTGTCCCAAAATGTTGGCATGAAATATGCGGCTATATGTA
>CAZFJD010000434.1:0-1978 GCA_964518775.1 uncultured Syntrophaceae bacterium | reverse complement strand
ATATAATGCCGGTCTGCAACTTTAAAGGCGGACTCAACATTCTGTTCCACCAGAAGGATAGTCACTCCCTCTGTCTTAATCTGGTCAATTACTTTGATCAAATTCTCGACGATTAAAGGGGCGAGCCCTTCGGTCGGTTCATCCATGAGGATGAGGGAGGGATTTCCCATCAAGGCACGTGCGATGGAGAGCATCTGTTGCTCTCCCCCGCTCAACTCAGACCCCCGATGTCTCTTACGCTCAGCCAAAGCAGGAAAGAGTTTGAAGATCCTTTCATGGTTCCATTCCTGCCCCCGATCCTTCTGTATGGCGATATTCAGGTTTTCCATGAGCGTCAGAGTGGCGAAAATCCTCTTGTCCTCAGGGACATAGGCAATCCCGGTCCGGCAGATCTCAAAAGAACTCCTTCGTGTAATCTCAGTTCCTTCATAAAAGATATTTCCGAAACGTGGGACCGTTAGACCCATGATGCTTCGAAGGCTCGTCGTCTTGCCGGCACCATTTCGGCCCAAGAGGCAGACCAGTTCCCCTTTATTGACCTCTAAGGAGATTCCCTGGATGACATGACTCTTACCATAGAATGTATGGATATCTTTAACTTGAAGCATGTTAAAACCCGCCTAAATAAGCGCGCCTCACTTTCTCATTCTTTTGAATCTCTTCCGGTCTTCCTTCTGAAATGACACTTCCTTGATGTAAGACTGTAATCTTATCTGAAATAGACATCACCACGGCCATGTGGTGTTCGATCAGCAATATGGTCAAACCTTTGGAGATCTTCTTGATGAGATTCATCATCCGCCGAGCCTCATCTGGAGGCATACCGGATGTTGGCTCATCCAAGAGCAGGAGGATGGGATTGGTGGCAAGGGCAATTCCTACTTCGAGGGATCTCTGGTATCCATAAGACACAGCCCCCGCTTTGTAATTGGCGATCTCGCCCAACCCCACTTCCTCCAAAATGCTTGTCGTTTTATCTTCGACATCTTTTAGGCTGCTAAAACTACGGAACATGTTGAAATTATGATTCCCCCTGGATTGAACAGCCAACCGAATGTTCTCCCTCACGGTTAATTCAGGAAAGATGCTGGTTACCTGATAGGAGCGTCCAATCCCTCGATGGGATCGCTCATAGACCTTCAAAGGCGTGATATCTTTCCCTTGAAATATTACCTCTCCATAAGTGGGAAGATACACTCCCGCCACCATGTTGAAAAAGGTGGTCTTCCCTGCTCCGTTAGGTCCTATAATTGAATGGATCGTCTTTTCCTCCACCCTTAGGTCCACGTCTTTCACTGCCTCCAAGGCACCGAAGCATTTCGTAAGCTTATGGGTCTCAAGCAAAGCCATTTTTTCCTCTACCTCATGATACAGGCCATGATACCTTTCTGAGCATGGAGTCTATTTCCTGCCTCCTGGAAGATCACGGACTGCGGACCGTCGGCCACCTCATCGGTCACTTCAAATCTCCGATCGCAAGGAAGGCAGTGCATGTAAATCGCTGTCTTTTTTGTGAGTTTCATCATGCTTGCGTCACATATCCAATGCTTATTCACATCGGCCAACTTTTTGGTCTTCTCATGCTCGGGCTTCGAGGTGATCGGAGGCAAATTCTCCAGTGAGGGCCAGGCCTTGGGATATACGACATCGGCATTTTCAAAGGCCCCTTTCATATCATGGGTAATCTCGAATGAACCTCCATAGATCCCAGCAAGCTCTTTAGCCTTAGCGATCACCTTAGGATCGAGTTCAAATCCCTTCGGGTGAGCAAGGGCGACATTCATCCCATACATAGCGCCTGCAGTGACAAGACTCTGCGGGACAGCCATAGGCTTCTTCACGCTGGGGGAATAAGCCCAGCTCATGACAAACTTCTTTCCCTTCAAGTCACCTAAAAACTCCATCATGGTCATAAGGTCAGCAGCAGCCTGACAGGGATGGAACATGTCGTCTTCCATATTGATCACCGGAATGGAAG
>CAZFJD010000433.1:0-2008 GCA_964518775.1 uncultured Syntrophaceae bacterium | reverse complement strand
GCGCTACGGCATCCCCTTGAAAAAATAATGGGGACAGGCTACTTTTTACAAACATATCTAATTTGATGAGAAAAAGTAGCCTGTCCCCTTTTTTTGAAGAAGCCCTTGAGCGGCGGCGCAGGACGGCTTCCCTTTTCCTTGGCCCCCTGTTGTTCATCATTATAATGACAGCTCCATTCCCCTCACTTGGCTTGGAAGCACATCGCCTTGCTGCTGTGCTTGTGTGGATCATTACCTACTGGATCGGAGAGCCCATACCCATCCCTGCCACTTCGCTTCTCGCCCCTGTGTTGTGCGTCCTCCTCGGTATCTCCACCCCGGCCGAAGTCTTTGCGCCTTTTGCCAATCCCATCATCTTCCTTTTCATCGGGAGTTTCATCTTAGCCCGGGCCATGACAACCCACAGCTTAGACAGAAGGATCGCCCTCAGCATATTGTCCCTTAAGTGGGTGGGAAACAGCTCACTCAGGCTCTACTTGGCCGTGGGGGTCATCCCATTGGGTTTCTCCATGTGGATCAGCGACTCCGCCACAACAGCCATGATCTACCCCATCACACTGGGCATCATCACATCTCTCCGAGATCTTACGACACAAAAGGGGTCTATGAGAGCAGGACAAAGGTTCGAGGTGGGGCTCCTCCTGACCATCTCCTACGCAGCACTCATCGGGGGGATCGGAACCCCTGTAGGCACCCCTCCGAACCTCATCGCAATGGGAATGATCCAGAACCTCGAAAACTTTAAGATTTCCTTCTTTTCCTGGATGCTTCTGGCTGCTCCCATTATGCTCTCAATGCTCCTCTTCATGTTCATCTACATGTTCCTCATTCATCAGCCGCAAGCAAGACAATTCAGTGGTATTGCTTCTTTCTTGAGGGAGAAAAAGAAGGATCTCGGTCCTTGGAGCCTGGGCCAGAAATATTCCCTCGCTGCCTTCTTTCTTGCCGTTGCTCTGTGGATCCTCCCAGGGCTCACATCTGCAATCCTTGGCCCCCACTCGCCGACAGCTCTTTTTCTCAATGCTCATCTTCCTGAAGGGGTTGCCTCCCTTATTGCTGCCCTGAGCCTCTTCTTTCTCCCAGTTGATTGGAAAAAGAGGGAGTTCGCCCTGACCTGGAAGACTGCATCACATATTGACTGGGGAACAATCCTCCTGTTCGGGGCCGGGCTGTCCCTTGGGGGTCTCATGTTTTCCACCGGGCTGGCTGAAGTCCTTGGCAAGACTCTCATTCGCATCACCGGAGTCCACTCCCTGTGGGGGATCACAGCCCTCTCCATTATCCTTGCTATCATTATTACCGAGACAACATCCAACACCGCCACGGCAAACATGGTCATCCCCATGATGATCGCCATTGCACACGGTGCAGGGGTCAGCGGAGTCCCCCCTGCACTCGGTGCCTGCTTTGGGGCAAGCATGGCCTTCATGCTCCCGGTCTCTACCCCATCCAATGCTATTGTCTACGGCTCTGGACAGGTACCCATCACGAGCATGATCCGCGCAGGGATCATCCTGGATTTGATATGCTTTGTCATCATCCTGGTGGGCCTTAGGATCATGTATCCACTCGTATTTGGATAACCATGGACAAGCCGTTAATCCTCATTGATGGAAGCTCATATATCTTCCGGGCCTTCCATGCCCTTCCCCCACTTTCATCCCCCAGGGGCATCCCAACCAATGCCATATATGGATTCACCACCATGCTCCTGAAACTGCTGAAGGAGTTCTCTAAGTCCAGATGCGCCGTGGTCTTAGACGCGCCGGGTCCTTCGTTCCGGGATAAAATCTATCCGGAGTATAAGGCCAACAGGCCCGAAACCCCTGATGAGCTCATAACCCAGTTCCCATGGATCAAAAAGATCGTCTCGGCCCTGGGAATCCCCATGGTAGAGAAGGAAGGATACGAAGCCGATGATATTATCGGCACATTGGCCAGGAAAAACGAATCACAGGGCGGAATCACCATCATCGTCACCGGAGACAAGGACATGATGCAGGTGGTC
>CAZFJD010000432.1:0-2024 GCA_964518775.1 uncultured Syntrophaceae bacterium | reverse complement strand
ACGAAGCAATCCCATGAAAGATGAGATTGCCACGCCCTTCGGGCTCGCAATGACAGTAGGGAGTGTCAAAATATTAAATGCGTTTGTATTAGTAAGTTAGGTTATTTTTCAATTTCTTTGAAAAATATATTTTAAGCAACCAATCCCCCCAAACCTCTAACAGGCTTCTCTAACTATGCGCCGAATCCCTCCTGGTTTGTTGCCTTGACAACGGGGAGGGGTTCATGTTAGCGATGAATCCAAGCCCGCGGACCAATTCAAAGCATAAGAAGGGGAAGTATGAATTATGAGTCAAAGGATACGTTTTTTTGCGGTGGAAGGCCTAAAGGTTGAGATCTTTTCCGACAGGAAGGCGATGGGAGAGGCAGCAGGGCAGGCTGTCTCTGGAAAGATGAAGGAGCTTCTTAAGGAGAAAGAGAAGCTCTCCATGGTCTTTGCCGCAGCTCCATCCCAAAATGAGTTCCTGGATGCTTTGAGTAAAAATCCGGGGATTGATTGGAAGAAGGTGATTGCCTTTCATCTCGATGAATATGTGGGCCTTCCGTCCACAGCCCCGGAGAATTTCGGGCAGTTCCTTCGCGTAAGGCTCTTTGAGAAGGTCAAGCCAGGAGAGGTCCATTACTTGAACGGATCTGTTCAAGATCCTGAGGCAGAGGGCAAGCGTTATGCAGGGCTTCTCAAAGATCACCCTTTTGACATTGCGTGCCTTGGGATTGGTGAGAATGGCCACCTGGCCTTCAATGACCCTCCTGTTGCTGACTTTAATGATCCCAGGGCTGTGAAGGTTGTCGATCTTGACCTTGCCTCACGCGAGCAACAGGTCCATGACGGCTGTTTCAATGATCTGGGGAGCGTCCCCAAGAAGGCAATCACACTTACGATCCCCGTCGTCCTCTCCTCTCGCTTCATCTACTGTATGGTGCCAGCTCCGACAAAGGCCGAGGCGGTGAGAAAGACATTGACAGAACCTGTCTCAACGGCTTGCCCTGCTACAATTTTAAGAAAGCATGAGAATGCTATCCTCTTCCTGGACCAAGACTCTGCCAGGCTAATCGGCTCCATGTCTTAGGTGCTTAGAAATGAATCGGATTCTTCCAACTCCAAAGACATGTTTGGTACTGGCTACGCCAGGTCTTGGTTGTTTTTGGCAGCGTCAATCTTGAGAAGGCAAGGAGGTCTCTTATGGATAAGGTGAGGCTGGGAATGGTCGGTTCACGATTTGCAGCCCGTACCCATCTGGCCAACAATTTTGCAAAACTTAGAGGGTTAAAGGTGGAGGTGGTTGGCATCGCCTCGAAGACCGAGACAAGCGCCCGACAGGCTGCCAAGGAGTTCAATATCCCTTCTGTTTATACCGATTACCGGAAACTGCTGGAGAGGAAGGATGTGGATGTGATCGATCTCTGTGCCCCCACCAATCTCCACGAGGAGATGATCATCGCGGCAGCGGAGGCTGGAAAACATATCATCTGTGAGAAACCCCTTACAGGCTACTTCGGAGAGGAGATCGAGGGGGAGGGGATCGGATTTCGAGTCTCCCGGGACGTGATGCTCAAAGGGGCCATGGAGAGCTGCACCAGGATCAGGAAGGCAATTGAAAAGAAGCGCGTGCTATTCTGCTATGCAGAGGATTGGATCTACGCTCCACCCATCGCGAAGCTCAAACGGATTGTGAAGGTGAGCGCCGGGACAATTCTCGATATGCGGGCGGAGGAAAGCCATTCCGGTTCCCATGCAGACTACTCCCGAAAGTGGAAGACCTCAGGCGGAGGTGCGCTCCTGCGCGTTGGTTCCCATCCCATCGGAACAGCGCTTCATCTCAAATCTTATGAAGGGGAACTTCGAGATGGGAAGCCCATCCGGCCGAAATCGGTGACTGGGGAGATGGGTCAACACACGCGTATCCCTTCTTTTCAACGGGAGCCTAAGAAGTGGCTCGTCACCTCCTGGGAGGATGTGGAGGACTGGTTTACTGCCATCATCACCTTTGAGGACACCTCCAAGGCGGTCGTCTTTGCCTCTGA
>CAZFJD010000431.1:0-2044 GCA_964518775.1 uncultured Syntrophaceae bacterium | reverse complement strand
TTAACAGATTCAATTCTTTTTTAATTTCTTCTGAAAGCCAATACCGAATCAACGTTTGATATGGGATCGATTTCGTCGTCGCCAATTTCCTAATGGCCTGGACCTGAAGAGGGTCTATCTTAATCGTTAGATTCTGAAGTTTCCTTTTTCTCCTTTTTGAAGGGATATCGCGGCGGAGCCGTTCACTCAAGGTAAATTCAACAGGTTCTTCCAAGAGTTCATCAAGAATGTTTACCTGGTCATAATAATCCGCCCACTGTTTATCTTTTTCCTTCTTCACGTTCCTTCACCTCCTATGCCTCTTATAATATTGAACTTCTGATCGGTTCATATCCCAACCCGTGATCGGTCGAACGATCCCTTTAGGTCTCTTTTCAAAGATAACGATCAGGTACCTTCCTGCGCCGGTTGGACCAAAGGCTACATAATGTCCCTTTTTGGTCTTTCGGAAGAGAGGTTCATGAAAAAAGACCTCCTCGGCTTCCTCTGGCTCAATTCCGTGGCCGAGTTCGAAATGGAGAACATTTCTTTCGTCCCATTCAAACTCTGATATCTTCAATCCGGACCTCCATAAGTCCTACATAGTATGACATTTTGCAAAACCGATGTCCAGAGCTTTAAAGGAAAATTAGGGGTCGCTTCCAATCCGGTCTTGCTTTGAGCTTCTGCTCTTTTATCGAACTAAAGAAACGAAAAAGACCAGATCAACAAGAAAAACTAAAAAGGGCCAACTTTTTTATGGATGAAACCTCGAAAAAATCGTGACATATGAAGATGTGATAATCATCTAAAGGGCACCTCCAGCATAGCCAAATCAACAAGTGAGTTGTGCTATGCTAAAGCATCCCAAACTTTATAAGGAGGTGCCGTATGAGATTATATGCTGGAATTGATTTACATGCAAACAGTCATTATGTAGGGATCATCGATGAGGAGAACAGAATTTTATTTAGGCACAAGATTGCAAATGATCTGAGAAACACACTGAGTTTTTTAAAGCCCTTTCAAAAAGAAATGGAAGGGGTGGTGGTTGAATCGACATTCAACTGGTACTGGCTAGTGGATGGGTTAATGGATCATGGGTATCGGGTTCACTTAGCCAATCCTTCAGCAATTCAGCAGTATGAAGGCTTAAAGCATTCGGATGATGAGAGGGACGCGTTATGGTTAGCCAATCTGTTAAGGTTGGGGATCTTACCAGAGGGATATATTTATCCCAAGCAAGAGAGGCCGGTTCGGGATTTATTGCGGAAGCGGTTACAGTTAGTTCGTCATCGGACTTCGCATATTCTGAGCATTCAGAATATAGTGAGTCGGAGTTTAGGGATAAGGATGACAAGCAATGAGGTCAAGGGATTGGACGAAGGGCAAGTGGGAGAGCTGTTTAAGGAAGAGCATCTTTTTTTAGCCGTCCGAAGCAGCATTGGGGTGATGCGATATTTAGGGGAGAAGATCAAGCAGATCGAAGGGGTCGTGAAGAGTCGGGTGAAGATACGACAGGAGTTTGAGAAGCTTCTCAGGCTTCCAGGAGTAGGACAGATTCTTGGATTAACGATCATGTTGGAGGTAGGAGACATTGGACGGTTTGCCGAGGTAGGTCACTATGCTTCCTACTGTCGATGTGTTCGGAGCACCCGCGTTTCCAATGGGAGAGCCAAGGGAGAAGGGAATCGCAAGAATGGGAATAAGTACTTAGCCTGGGCTTATGTGGAGGCGGCACATTTTGCTATCCGAGATTATCCGGAGGTGAATCGATATTATCATCGTAAGGTGGCAGGGACCAACAAAGTTGTTGCGATCAAGGCGGTCAGTCACAAACTGGCTCGGGCCTCTTATTATATCATGCGAGATCAGGTGGAATATGATCCGAACAAGCTGTTTCATTATTAGGTGGGGAAGCGGAACCGGGATTGGGGTTGGTTAGAAACCAAAAGGTGTGATTGGTAGGCTTCCCACCAAGGATAGAATTGGGATCGGAATATCTGTTTGCCTGATCTGCCTATGCCATGAGCCTACAAAGGGTTGGCTAAAAACCATAAGTCTT
>CAZFJD010000430.1:0-2053 GCA_964518775.1 uncultured Syntrophaceae bacterium | reverse complement strand
GGAATAGGCTTTCCATGGATACAGGTGGGTGGATGGCCGAGAAAGGTACAGACGCTCTCTGTCACCCCTGGGCTCAGGATATGTTCGAGCTTGCATGCCTCTTCCTCAACCTCTTCCTCAGACATCTCAAAGATTTCGGAGAGAAGCCTTTCTGTCAAGCGATGACGCCGTACGATCTCTTTGGCCTTCTCCTCCCCCCGTTCTTTGAGGACCATCCGGTTTCCTTCCATTTGAAAGAGATCATCTTTGATCATCAGACGGAGAATGGACTTCGCTTCAATGTCCTGAGTAGTCTCCAGAAGCCGGTTGAGATCAGCGACTCCTTCTTCCCTTAAGGTCCAGATGAGTTCAAGGAGTTCATCGATTCTGTCCTCCTCAATCTCACCCGTCTTCCCCCACATCTTCCGGTGGGGTCCTCTCTTAATTGGCGACTCCTTGTTCATGGATTATCCTTCCTCCTTAAAAAGGATTTTAAGAAATCCACGATGGCAGATCGTTCCTTGAAGGTATATCCGCAATTGGGACAGCAAAGGAGATTGCAGTTTTTTGAGAAAGGGCATCCTGAGGTACACTTCATCTCGCTTTCAGAGAATTGTTTTCCACAAAGAGGACATCTTTGGGAATCAGATTTCGCCATTCTTAACCCCTCCATGCTCTTAAACTCAAACTCTAAACCCTAAACCCCAAATCCTAAATAAACTCAAAACTCTAAACAAAAAAGTCGAAAATCTTTGTTTTGGATTTTGAGTTTTGGGTTTGTTTAGAGTTTAGGGTTTCGAGTTTTGGGTTTAACTTCTTCGTTTCAGATTTCGATATTCGGATTTCGAATTTTTGCATTTTAGATGCTTATCCACTTCAGTAAAAAATTTATCAATCCACCCGCACCAAAGGCAATGGGAAAGATCACAGCCGTCAACCAAAGGGCCTTCTCCAAGCCCCTCTCTTTGATCATCATAAAAAATTGGGCAACGCATGGGATGAAGAGGGTAATGGTCACCAGACTCACCAGGATTTGATGAGGACTGAGTTGACCTTCTTTAGCTAAGATGAAGAGGCCGGCTGCCCCATAGTCCCTTCTTAGAAAGCCAATGATGAAGGCCTCTGTGACCTTAGGCGGAAGACCCAAGAAGTAGACAACCAAAGGAGTCGTCGCCTGTTCTAAGAAAATTAATAGGTTTGTCTGGTGAAGGGTGAAGAGGATGAGCGTGCCCAGGATAAAGAGGGGAACGGCCTCCTTTAGGTACCATTCGATTCGAGCCAAGGTTTTGACCACGATATTGGAGAGTTGAGGGAGTCTGATCGGGGGGATCTCTAAGATGAAGTCAGAACTCTCACCAGGAATCACACGAGCAGCCAGGTATCCAACAATAACCAGGATCCCTGAGATCAGAGCGATCCAAATGAGAAAGTAGAGCGCAGGAAGCCCTGCAAACATCCCGAGAATGACCCCCAGTTGGGCGGAGCAGGGGACGCCGAGTGCTAAGAGAAGGGTGACGATGGTCTTATCTTTCTCCGTCTCTAAGATCCGGGTGGTCATGGTGGCCATCGTATCACATCCGAGTCCTAATACCATGGGCAAGACGGCCTTCCCATTCAGCCCCATCTTTTTAAAGATTCGATTAGTCATCACAGCAAGTCTCGGCAGATAGCCGGAATCTTCCATGAGTCCGAAGATGAGAAAGAAGCAACCGACAATGGGTAGAACGATGGCAATGGCATAGGTGAGCGCCATGGTGACGATCCCGTAAGGTCCGATGAGAAGTTCCCGTAGCAGTGGAACCGGCATGAGACGCCGAACAAGGTCGATGATTGGGGGAAGGAGCCACTGTCTGAAAAGGGTTTCCTCTAAAAATTTGACACTGATCTGGGCTCCGAATACTCCCACGAATTCATAGGAGACCCAAAGGGTAAACAATAGGACAGGAATTCCCCAAAAAGGGTGGATGGAAAGATTTCCAAGAAGAGTGGATAAGGTCTTGGGTGGGGCTTGGGTCGATTTCATCACTTGGGATAGGAGTTCGTCCACCTTTCGGAGTCGAGCTTGGTTGATGAG
>CAZFJD010000429.1:1374-2056 GCA_964518775.1 uncultured Syntrophaceae bacterium | reverse complement strand
TCTGGTAGGATGTCCAGATGGCTGCGGCGATGGTCGTGACAAAGAGAAATATTGATGGGTAGAGTGTGTACCGGTAATTTTTCCTCTCGTAGGCCAGCCAGCAGGAGGCGATGAGCAGAGCCATGGAGGCTAACATCTGGTTGAATGCGCCTCCCAGGAACCAGAGAGTGGCCAGGATCCCAGTGAAACAGAAGATGGCGAAGATTACTAAGGTGAAGACGGTGCAAAAATGGACATTCTTGAAGATGGGCCAGTATTCCCCGAGCACCTCAGACCCGTAGAGACGCATGAAACGCACACCCAGGTGGATGAGGGTCAAGGCAATGATAGCAAACATAGCGTTTGAAAAAACAGCAGCGGTTCCTGCTGGCAGTCCAATTACGGAAAGGAATTTAGCCCCTCCTGCAGAAAAGACTGCAGGCGGTCCTTTTTTGAGGGCTTCCGCATACCCTTCGAAGCTTCCGAAGGCAGACACGGCGATGATCAGGGCCAGCATGCCCATGATCATCTCGAGGAGCATGGATCCTCCTGCCACGGGAAGTGTATCTGTTTCCTTCTCGATCATTCGCGCCGTGCCCGAACTACCGACCAAGGAATGCCAGCCTGAGACCGCACCACACATGATCGTTACAAAGAGCATCGGCCAGAGTGGGTTTGCTCCCCACCACCACCCCTTAATGGC
>CAZFJD010000429.1:0-1364 GCA_964518775.1 uncultured Syntrophaceae bacterium | reverse complement strand
GTTTCCGAAAGATGGATTCCAAAAAAGAATTCCCAGGCCGATTCCAATCATTCCGATAAAGACCACCCAGAATCCAAGGTAATTGATGGGTTGAGCCCAGCGCCAGATGGGAAGGACCGAACCGAAGTAGCAGAAGACGAGGACGGCGATCACCCAGATGAATGTGGGCTGGTTGATCGTTCCAAATATGATCGGGGGCTTGTCGCCGCCACTCACCGCTTTGAAGAAAGCCTGCACCGGTCCGAGGCTGGTTAGGAGAAGGATGCCGATGAAGCTGATCACTACGGTCACCACAGTGGCAGTGATGATGTCTTTTTTCCACTTATAGATCATCTGACCGAACAAGAGGCCCATCAATACCCAGATGATGATACCTAAGGGACCGTGTGGCCTTGTAAGTGTGCCAGCGATCATCAATGCAAAGGCCCCGAAGCTAAGCATGAGGTTGAAGTAAATGAAGATGCTGATGAATGCCCTGGCCCGGGGAGAGATCAGGGTGTAGCTCATTCCTCCCAAACTCATTCCTTCCTTTCGGATGGCCACCATGGAGGAAGTATAGTCATGAACCCATCCTAAGAAGGCCACGCCTAAAAGGAGGTAGAGCATAGCTGGTAGCCAGCCCCAGTTTACTGCGAAGATCGCCCCAGCGATAGGTCCGATGCCACAGATGGATTTGAATTGGAAGCCGAAGAGGACATTTTTGGCAGCCGGCATGAACTCCACACCATCCATGTACATGACGGCGGGTGTGGTCTTTTTGGGGTCAGACTGAACAACTTTGCGGTCAAGATAGCGACCGTATATGCGGTAAACAAGGATACCCCAGACAATAGCTATAATTAAAGCGATTAATGAATACATTTTCCTCCCTCCTTAGAGTTTACCCCGTTAGAAATAATGCCCTGCTGCTCTGCGGCGGGGTTAGGTTTTAGAATAATTCCGGCGGGGTTTAATGCCCCGCTGGAATTTCTAACGGGGTTTATTATTGGAAATTTTATCTCCCTCCCGTCAGGGAGACCATTATGTCGTTCCAACGACCCAAATTCCTCTACCAGGGAGCCTTTTCCCCTTTCCATCACCTCCTTATAGAAAATTTATCCCATTTCCCAAAATCATTAAAAATATAGTCATAATTAACTAAAGATGTCAATACTATTTTTTATTTGACATTCGTTTTTAATTTAATTTAATATGATATTGAATATAAAAACATTTTTAATCCGGCTTATAGGAGAGGCAAGATGACTAAAGAAGAAAAGAAGGAAGAAGATCAAAAGGAGGGATTTCTAAAGAAGTTTGGAAAGGCTACCCGGGAGTTGATCTACGGAATGGCTGTCCATGACACGGCTCGATTTGCTCTAAAA
>CAZFJD010000428.1:0-2057 GCA_964518775.1 uncultured Syntrophaceae bacterium | reverse complement strand
GCGGTTACCTCAGCTTGTCTCTCAAGCTCAAAAGATGGGCTAAAGAAGCAAAGGACTTACCCTTCGCCTGTCTCCTTCTGGATGGGTTTGTCGTGGAACCACCAGAGGAGGTGGCCAAGGGCATGCGCCCCTACTTCACTTAGTTTACTGTCTCAAAAAAAGCTTTACACATTTTGTCATTCCGGACTTGATCTGGAATCCAGTGTTTTCGATCTGGATTCCCGCTTTCACGGGAATGACAATTCTTGAATCATTGTAAAGAAGTATTATAGAGACACTACATTAGAATGGGTAGGTATGACGTTGAAAGTTAGTTCAATGAATCGGCGGGCCGGAAGGACTATCTGACCAGGAAACCACCAGACTATATGACAGCACTCCTTTTATGCCTTATCCAAATCTTTTCCCATGATTTTCCAAAGAAGCGCCTCTATCTCAGGAGACAGCTTCGGCACGCTCTCCCCTTCCTTTTTCTTTATTCGAATTTCATACAGCGTTTCAAGTTGAGGGATGAGTTTTTTTAGTTCTGGTGTCCTCTCGACCTTTTGATTGATTAAACTGAGCTGCTCGGCAGCCCTTTCGAAATCCTTCTTATCGATTGGGATGTTGTAGAGCAAATTCAAGATTTCCATCAGCCGCATCTTCCCAAGATAGTCCTCTTCCAAACTAATATATTGAGGCAGGGAGACGATAAACCAGATCGTCTCAATGCCAAACTCCGGTGCCCTTTGGGTAATCAAAATGGTGATGGTCGTTGGACCTTGGTAATCACTCGGCTGAGCCTTCGACCTCTTCAAATCTTGCTCAGCTCCTTTTCCGATGGCTCCTCCATAAACAATCAAAGGCCTCGTGTGAGGGACAGCATCGTACATGCTTCCTAAAAGGATATATCTCTTGACGTGAAGGCCCCTCAGGAGCCGCAGAACCGAATCGACGTAGACCTCTGATGAGGAATGAGGTTCAAGAAGGCGGAGCAAAAGAAGGTCGTTTCCCTCTTCCCTTTCGACATAGCTAAGCGTGGTATTGGGTATTCTGACTCGGCGAATGTCCCCTTCGTAATAAAGGGTGGGCCGATAGCGGGTGAAATCAAAAAAATTACCAGGTTTTGTTAATCCTCCCAGTTCCTTGGCTCCTAATTGAGTTTCCAACCCATTTAAGATCAAACTGCCAACATTATTGACGTCTATCCAGGGACGAAGAATTGCTAAACAGTAAGGCTCCTTTAATTTTGGGATGGGTTCGTATAGTTCAAAAGCACCAATCTTCATTTATTTCCTCCCTCGCATCATTCGTACACCCAAAATACTAACATGATCATTGAAGAACTCTCAAGTAGCCTCATCCAGGGATGATTTCAATATTTTAGCCTGCGGACTTGACCAACATTGAGGCTACATGATAAATGGAATGGAAAGGAAAGGAGCGTGACCATGGAAGAAAAAATACCGACGCGGCAAGAAGCCTTAGGCCTTCTGCATCAATACAATGAGAGCGACAGCTTACGCAAGCACGCTTATGCTGTGGAAGGGGTGATGCGGTACATCGCAAGGAAGCGGGGTGAGGACGAGGAGAAGTGGGGAATCATTGGCCTCATTCATGACCTCGATTACGAAAAATTTCCCGATCAGCACTGCAAAAGGACAGGTGAAATTCTCAGAGAACATGGGTGGCCGGAGGAGTATATTCGGGCTGCAGTCTCTCATGGATGGGGTATCTGCTCCGACGTTATGCCAGAGACTGACTTAGAAAAGCTTCTTTACACGATCGACGAACTGACAGGACTCGTTGTGACCACGGCTCTGGTCCGGCCGTCAAAGAGCGTCTTGGACGTTCAAGTCAAGTCGGTAAAGAACAAATGGAAAGACAAGAGGTTCGCAGCGGGTGTTGACCGATCGATCATCGAAAAAGGGGCCCAGATGCTCCAAATCGGACTGGATGAGCTGATCGAGGATACGATCAAGGGGATGCAGGAAGTCGCAGAAGAAATTGGGCTGAAAGGGAATCCAACCTGAAGTCTCAAACGCTCACTTCAAACTCTTCCCACAGGAATGATATAG
>CAZFJD010000427.1:0-2077 GCA_964518775.1 uncultured Syntrophaceae bacterium | reverse complement strand
ATTGGGCTGGACCCCTTTACCAATGACAACAACTTGACAATTGATTCTCTCTCCGTTGTCAAGGACAATGCCTTGAACAGAATCTTTCCCCACGATCTCAACGGCATCCAGACCGGTGCGGATATCTATGCCATGCTCCCGCAAGACCACCTGGATCATCTCTGCCGATTCCCTGTCCAACATCTGGGAGAGGACGTGGCTCGATTTGACGATGATCTTCACCTTCACTCCCCGAACCGAAAGGGCATAACCTATTCTCAGACCGATCAGCCCTCCTCCTAATACACATGCCGTTTTAATCTCCTCTAAACGGTTAACGATCTCCTGGGCATGATCGATATTCCTCATGACCACCAAGGCCTTCTTGTCCTTCCCGGGAACATCCAGTATCTTTGGAGAGGAACCCGTAGCGATAAGCAACTTGTCATAAGGATATTCCCTTCCGTCCTCCATTCGAATGGACTTGGCCTCGGGCAAGACCTTCTCGACCCTCTGGCCCAGATGGGCGGTCACCTTATTCTCTGAGAAGAACTCTAAGGGCCTGAAGTGTAACTCCTCTCTTGTAATAGCTCCTGCAATGTAGTAACTCAGCAACACTCGTGAGTAAAAGGGGGTCCCTTCACTGCTAAACAATTCGATGGACGATGTCCGATCCACGGATCGGATGGCTTCGACAGCGCTGATCCCCGCAGCACTTCCTCCAATGATGACATGTCGCATCTTGCGCTCCTTCCTTCGTTCAATACCGGTTCATCACATAGAATGGCAACATCTCCTTCAATATTCTCTTCCCACGGGTCAGGTTGAAGTTGCCACAGGTGCAGCATTTGGCCATCTCCACAGCCACATCATCCAGGGTCCTACGTCCCCGTTTGATGTCCCGGATCAGTTTTCCGACCAGATCGTTAGCGATCATGGCGTGGCCACACATGGTCGTGATTCTCAGGACATCGTATTCGGGCAACTTCTCGGTCTGCCCCCATGTGCCCATAGAATATTCGACCGTATGAATGCGACCCAAACCCGCCTCATACATCATCTCCTGGACAATATCAGTGACGCCTGAAACCGTCACGGAAATGCCTGGTCTTTTCTCTTTAAGTTCCTTTAACAAAGCCACCACCCTCTCCCGGCTGTCATAGGTCACCTCAACAATGGTTCCATCCGTGACGCGGTCCAGGATATCTTCGATGGTGGTGTTGTAAATGTTGCCTGTCTTCATATCGCCCTCATTGATTGGCTGATGCGTATAGGCGATGCGTAAATACTCTCGCGTCTTGGGCGCGGAGCCTTTCTTATTGACACCGGTGGCTGGACAACCGAGCACCACAAAATCCTCCTTGAGATCCTCCCTATCGCCCCTTCGGTGTAAACTGTGTGTCATGTCACTCCTCCTTTTTATCCACTATTCATAAAATTTGAAGGCCGGGTCGCCCAGCCCCATGTTATTCTTACTGTTAATGGAATACCAGTATCCTAACTTCTTCAAGATCGGCAGGATGGGGATCTCCCCTTCCGGAGGAACCTTTGAGATAATCTCCACTGTGAAGACCGTATTCACCTTTTCGGCAGCCTTCTTGACAGCCTTCAGGACCTCAGGAAGATTCTCCAACT
The DNA here is from genome assembly GCA_964518775.1 of uncultured Syntrophaceae bacterium. Lineage (GTDB taxonomy): Bacteria > Desulfobacterota > BSN033 > BSN033 > UBA1163 > JACAEX01. The sequence goes on along the minus strand of CAZFJD010000427.1, from coordinate 463 downwards.
TACATTTTCCCTCGATGATGGCGGAAACTGTCCTTTCATTGAGAACATCCTCCCGAAGCTTCCCTGTCTTCTTGTCCGCCATAAACTGGGTCACTGGATTCTCCTCAGCAAACTCGTACCCCAAAGGAGACAATTCCATGGCTACCACTTCCACGTCTCTGAAGTAGGCCCCTACCCCTGGCCTTCCCAATTCGATACCGACGCCCACCTCACCAGGACGAAAACGGCCGGTCACGTCATTGGTCTTCATCTCCTCTGTCCCTCGACCTGGAACCTGGGATCCCTTATATTCGATGAGCGGATTGCTCAAAACCGCCCGAACCTCTCGGGGCCATGGCTCCGCAGGTTGATAGAGGGCATTGACAGGACAGATCTTGGCCCGATAGCACATCCCGCAATCGGTGCACTTATCCTGGTCAACCTCGATATAGACCCTTCCGGGATACTTTTCATGCCGCCGAAG
>CAZFJD010000426.1:0-2093 GCA_964518775.1 uncultured Syntrophaceae bacterium | reverse complement strand
TTCAATAAACTTCAACTTCTCTCCCCAAGGGCTCTTGTTTATGGGTACCGCTGGCTCGATGCCATCAGCCATGAGTATGTGCACTACCTGATCGTGAAGTTGACCTCGAACAAAGCACCGATCTGGTTCCACGAAGGGCTGTCAAAGTACGAAGAGACCCGTTGGCGAAATGGCCCATCTTATCTTTCGCCACCCTATGAAAACCTTCTCGCTCGTGCACTGGCACAGAGTAAGCTGATCCGTTTTGAAAGGATGGAGCCTTCTCTGGTCACCTTAGAAACTCCAGAGGATGTGCAGCTTGCCTATGCCCAAGCTGCTTCTGGCATCGAATTCATCATTTCCCATGCTGGATTTGATGGACTGAGAGAGATGATGAAGCGCATGTCCACCCAAAAAGAGAGGGGGGCGACTGGGCCAATTAAGGAAGTCCTCGGCTTAGACTTTTCGCAGTTTGAGCAAAAATGGACCGAGTTCTTGGGATCGAAAGGATTGAAAAGATGGGATGGGGCGAACATCCACCGTTATAAGATTAAAGAGGGAAAGGCCGACGAGGAACGGATGGATATGGAAGAGATAAAGTCTCTTGTGGCGAGAAACAGGGCTCACCTCGGAGACCGACTCAAGGAAAGGGGAAGAATTCGTGCTGCCGTTATCGAATATCGCCGCGCCTTGAATGAGGTTCAGAACTCCGTGCCCATCATGAATCGGCTGTCGACAGCCCTCGTCGATCTGGATCAGAATGAAGAAGCTCTTGATCTTTTGAAACGAATCAAAGAGGTATCTTCTGACCACCCTACTCCCTATACCCAGCTCGGTCAACTCTATCTGAAGCTCAAAGACTTTCAAAGGGCAAGGGAAGCCTTTGAGGAGTCGATCCAGATCAATCCGTTCAATCCAGAGGTGCATCTCGGTCTAGCCACGGCTTATGAGATGCTGGGAGATAGGTCCAACGCAATGAAAGAAAGGGAGATCGCAAAAAAACTTGGTCAGTGAGTTAAAAAATATTCTCACCCCCACCCTCGCCCTCCCCCATCAAGGGGGAGGGGTTCTTATGTACGTTAATAAAAGAAAGTCCCCTCTCCCCCTGTGGGAGAGGGTCAGGGTGAGGGGGAATGAAGATGAGGAGTAACAGATGGAAGCAGCTAAAGAATATCAAGTTTCGGATATGGATCTGGTCCGGGTTGAGGAAATGGGTAAGAAGAAGGCCGAGATCGTCTCGGAGATAAAGAAGGTGATCATTGGCCAGGACAAGGTTATTGAAGAGATATTAATTGCCCTCTTTTGCAGGGGCCATTGCCTCCTGGTCGGTGTCCCAGGCCTCGCCAAGACACTGCTCATCTCAACACTGGCTGGGATTATGGAGCTCGATTTCAACAGAGTCCAATTTACTCCTGACCTCATGCCCTCAGACATTACAGGAACGGATATTTTAGAAGAGGAGATGGGAAGCAAGCGCCGCTCATTCCGCTTCCTCAAGGGACCCATCTTTAGCAACATCCTCTTAGCCGATGAGATCAACCGAACACCTCCAAAAACCCAGGCTGCTCTGCTCCAGGCGATGCAAGAATATAAGGTGACAGCGGTTGGCGTCACTCACTATCTTGATCTTCCCTTCTTTGTCTTGGCAACGCAGAATCCCATCGAGCAGGAAGGGACTTACCCACTGCCAGAGGCACAGCTCGACCGGTTCATGTTCAACATAGGGATCGACTATCCCGCTTTCGAACAGGAGATGGAGATCGTCGCCTCAACGACCTCATCCTATCAGCCTGTTCTCAGGAAGGTGATCAACGGTGAAAAGGTTCTGGAGATGCAAGACTTGGTGAGGAAGGTTCCTGCATCCTCCCATGTCATTGGCTATGCGGTGAAGTTAGTTCGGGCCTCCCGGCCCAAGGAGTCGGAGGCTCTGCCTTTCGTGAGAGAGTGGGTGGAGTGGGGAGCGGGACCTCGGGCCTCCCAGAACCTGATCTTGGCAGCAAAGGCAAGAGCTGTTATGGACAGCAGATATGTGGCCTCGGTTGAGGACGTCAGGGCAGTGGTTCCCTCCATCTTGAGGCACCGCATCATCGTCAACTTCAGGGCTCAAGCAGAGG
>CAZFJD010000425.1:0-2095 GCA_964518775.1 uncultured Syntrophaceae bacterium | reverse complement strand
GCTTAAAAAAGAGCCTTTGATCCTTATCACCATAACCAGTCGAGGTCGAGCTCGGCAAGCTTCGTCCGCTTCGGGACCCCGGTCTCAGGATCCCAACCCATCATCTCGTAGTATATCTCTAAGGCTTTGGAGAATTGTTCTCGGTCGATCTTCTTTCCCTTCAAGGTCCCTCCTTCCATGGGCTGGAAGAAACGATCAGGAAGTATGTCGTCTTTCGCAGTAAACCCCTCCCGAAGGTTGAATATCCTCGACATATTGGCATGCCTTTCAGCCACTTTGAGGAGGTCGAAGAGACTCGTTTCCCATCCTGTGACTGCTTTGACGTAATCGACAATTCCGTTGAGGGTTTGAGGTCCAAAAGGCTTCGCTGTAAACGCACAGATTCCGAGGGAATTGAGGAGATTCCAGTATTGCTGGAGGTAGATGAAGATCCTGACTTTTTGAGGCCCTAAGTCAAAGACATCAATAGGCTCATGGATTCCCAAAGGTCTGAGCAAGGCAATGCCTGCCTCGGTAGCCCAAAAAGGATCATGAGGAAATTCCATATGGTCAGGTCCGGTTGCAGAGACGGCATAGCCAAGGCCAACCCCAACTTTTCCCCTCGGCTCATGAAAAGGAATGGGCATGCCCTTCACATGCATGGCAAAATGTTCTGCCCCTTTCCCGAACTTCTCTGCTGCTGGACAGATTCCTTCTGAAAGAGTGTCTCCAAGACCCTCACGTTTTCCAATCATTTCCACCATTCTCATCATCGCTTCCACATTGCCAAACCGGAGCTCAAGGCCAGCTGTGTCTCCTTTGGTGAGAATACCTTTCCCGTAACACTCCATGGCAAAGGAGATCAGGCCCCCCGTTGAGATCGTATCGAGACCATAGGCATTACAGAACTGATTTGCTACTGAAATGGCCTTCAGATCACTAATCCCGCACATGGAGCCGAAGGCAGCCACTGTTTCATACTCCGGCCCGCCATAAATTGGGTCAACAGAGTAGGGTTCGCCTACCTGAACCTCCCGTTTACAACGGACAAAACATCCATAACACGTGCCACGGCGGACAAGAATCGTTTTTGACATGGTCTCACCGCTGATGGCATCGGCTTCAGCAAAAGAACCTTCTCGGAAATTGAGGGTGGGCAGGATCCCTTGTTCGCTCAGCATGGTGGTGACACGAGATGTTCCTAAATTGCCAATACTGAAATAGGGCTCATTGTATGTATCTTTGAGCCACTTGGTCAGCCTCTTGATAGCCTCCTCATCGGCCACCTCCATCCTCTTTTTTCCCCTCACGGCAATGGCCTTGAGGTTCTTCGATCCCATCACTGCGCCTAATCCTGTCCGACCATTGGCATGTTTGAGCTCATTGAGAATACAGGCAACCTTTACCAATTTTTCGCCAGCCGGTCCGATCAGGGCTACTCGAACCCGCTCATCCCCAAGCTCCTTTCGGATCTCCTCCTCGGTCTCTTTCGTAAATTTCCCCCAGAGGTGGCTGGCATCACGAATCTCAGCTTCGCCGTCGTGAATCCAGAGGTAGACAGGCCTTTTCGCCTTTCCCTTGATGAGAATGGCATCGAATCCTGCAAACTTTAATTCTGGAATCCACCACCCGCCTGCCTCTGCTTCTCCATAGCCGCCAGTGAGCGGCGATTTTGCTGCCACAGAAAAACGGCTCAAACCAGCAGCGGGCGTTCCGGCGATCACCGATCCCGCGAAAATTAGGATATTTTCAGGCCCTAAGGGATCGGACTTTGGTTTCAATTCTCTCAAGAGGTAATACAAGGCAAGGCTTCCTCCTCCGAGATAGCGAGCGTATATTGCTTCCTGAGGTTCCTCGACACTCATGGTTTCACTGCTCAAATCGACCCTTAAGATCTTTCCATTAAATCCCTTCGGCATAATTTCCTCCTTAGTCGAGATATGGATATAAATATCAGATGGATGATGGAATCGTCAATTGAATTTTCTCATCAACGGTAATCCCTCACTCTCCCGTGCGAACTTGCCAAGATCTGATAGGGATGTCGGAGAAAATCTTATGGCGGCAACCTCAGCTTGTCCCTCAAACTAAAAAATTTGCCCAAACAGGTCGAGGA
>CAZFJD010000424.1:0-2109 GCA_964518775.1 uncultured Syntrophaceae bacterium | reverse complement strand
GCCTTTGGTCGGGATTCTGATTGGGAGCGAGAGCGATTTGCCTGTTATGGAGAAGGCAGCCGAAGTTTTAAAGGAGATGGGAGTCCCTTATGAGATGGAGATCAGGTCAGCCCATCGACTGCCCGAGAAGACGGCTAAATATGCTAAGAACGCGAGAAAACGGGGTATTGAAGTGTTGATTGCGGGAGCCGGGATGGCGGCTCACCTTGCCGGAGCTTTGGCAAGCCATACCAGTCTCCCTGTTATCGGTGTTCCAATAAAATCAGGAGCCCTCAATGGTGCGGATGCCTTATATTCCACAGTTCAAATGCCTCCGGGCATCCCGGTCGCTACTGTTGGAATTGATGGAGCAAAGAATGCAGCGTACTTAGCCTGTGAAATCCTCTCGATCAAATATCCTGAGATCGCTAAAAAATTAGAAGAATTCCGATCCTTAATGAGAAAGTCATTAGAAGAAAAATCGAAGGAACTAAAAAAAGGAAAATCCGGATGAGAGACGCTCAGGCGATTCGTCAGGCCGCCGAGATTATCAAGAGAGGAGGGATCGTTGCCTTTCCAACAGAGACGGTTTATGGATTGGGAGCGGATGCCTTCAATCCTCTTGCCGTGGCGCGAATCTTTGAAGTAAAGAGGAGACCGTACTTTGATCCATTGATTGTCCATGTGGCAAATGACACAGATCTAAGTAAGTTGGTCATTGAGATTCCGCCCGATGCTAAGAGATTGATAGAGCGATTCTGGCCTGGGCCCCTGACGGTTGTTCTCTTAAAGAAGGATGAACTCCCTGATATCGTGACCGCCGGCCTTCCAACCGTTGCTATCCGGATGCCGAAACATCCGATGACATTGAGTGTAATAAGGCTGGTCGGTTCTCCTATTGTGGGACCGAGTGCCAATCCCTTTGGCTATTTAAGCCCAACGACAGCCGAACATGTTCGGGATCAATTAGGTGATCGGATTGATTTCATTCTGGATGGGGGGCCGTGTGAGGTAGGAGTGGAATCGACCATCGTCTCTTTTTTTGAAAAAGGTCCCAGGTTATTGAGACCGGGTGGGGTGCCGCTCGAAGAGATTGAGTCTATTATTGGTAAGGTGGAGATCAACAGCGTTAATGAAGAGAGACCCTCTGCTCCAGGAATGCTTCCAAGGCATTATGCTCCACGCACACCGATCGTTCTCAGTTGGTCGGAGAAGGATTTGGTTGCCTTTAAAGATAAAGACATAGGATTACTTGCCTTTCAGGAATCAAAACATTTTCTAAAATTCAGCTGTGTTGAAGTCCTTTCGAAGAAGGGAGATTTCAGGGAGGCAGCAGCAAACCTCTTTTCTGCCATCCGCCGATTGGATGCTCTAAATTTGGACCTGATCCTAGCAGAACCCATTCCCGAGGTCGGCCTTGGACGCGCGATTATGGACCGCCTACGCCGAGCTACTGCAATGATCTCAGCCGACAAAAAATCCATCAGTACTTTTCGTGGAAAAGGAAAAGGAGTCTATACAACAGAAGCTCTAATGGATGATAGGAAAAAAGAACGGAGGATGGAGGATGAGCGAAAGAAATAGGGCTTTTTTCGTGGGTCTATCTAGTCAATTTCTTGTAGGGTTCATCCTTTTTTTAAATTTAACCTTTCGCGTCCCAGTTTCCTTTGGACTGCCAGCAGAGGACATCCAGCTCGTAACCGATGCCCAGTATTTTCAGGTTGCGAAGAAGGTGATCCAAGAGGCGAAGACTTCGATTCAGGTGATGATGTTTGAGATGGGATATTATGATCGCTATCCCGATACCCCTTCAAATCTTCTCATCAAGGAGTTAATTGATGCGAAAAAACGGGGGGTGAAGGTGGAGGTGATCTTGGAAGTGAGGGAAGGAAGGGATCGCACAACCGAAAGAAATCGAACTGCCGGAAAGATCTTATCAGACGGAGGTGTGGAAGTAATTTATGATCCCCTCTTTAAAACCACTCATGCGAAATTGGTGGTCGTTGATGGACGTCTCACCCTTTTGGGTAGCACCAACTGGACTTATTATGCTCTAAGTAACAACAATGAGGTCTCTGTCCTCATTCGATCCAAAGAGTTGGCCAAAGAATTGATCGATTATTTCAATCG
>CAZFJD010000423.1:0-2116 GCA_964518775.1 uncultured Syntrophaceae bacterium | reverse complement strand
TCAGCATCCCTTCCCACATCTACCCTCCGGATATTTTGTGCGGACCCACCAATATCCACAGTAACCTTCAGGTTGAATTCCTTTTCAAATAATTCTCCCATCTTTGCCCCGGCAGGATACCACATTCCACTTACTGGACCTGAGGCAATGGTCACTGTTTTGATCCCAATATCTTTCTTGGGTTGTGCTGAAGAAACAACGGCGATTGAAAGAGTTACTAAAAGGCTTAAAATAAAAAAAACGATTGACTTTCTCATTCCTTTTCCCTCCTTTCTTAGATTTCATAGGTGGCCATGTAAGCCTCGGAAATGGCATCCCTGATTCGTCGCGGCTCCTTGGCATCGCCTATGAGTTGAAGTTGCTGAACGTTTCCTTTCAAATCCTTTACCAGTTGGTCCCTTGCCCTTGCCCCGACGGCAAATACAACGGTATCTGCCTTTAACCTCACTTTTCGAGATTTCCGATCGACGACCTCCACACCCTCCCCAACTACGGCTTCATACCTGATCCCTGTTAGGATCTTCACTCCATAGTGATTGAGCTCCTCCAGTAAACCGACACGGACCATACTATGGATGTCCGTAGCCACTGAGTCAAGCATTTCTACCACTGTAACCCTCTTTCCCTGCTGAGCTAAGTAGTTGGCCACCTCGCAGCCTACAGAGCCTCCACCCACCACCACCACTGTCTCTCCTGTAGTCTTCTCGCCGGAGAGCACCTGGTGGGCAGTGATCGATTTGTCACTTTTGGCCGAAGAGGCATCGGGGATGAAGCCTTCTGCACCAGACGCCAGAATGACTGCATCCGGGTGGCTCTTCATGACCTCCTCTGCAGTCACCTCTTTGCCCAGGATCACCTTCACATTGCTTATTTTTCTTAAAGAGGCGGTGTAATAGTCAACTAAATGTTTCAAGACATCTTTATGAGGAGAAACAGATGCCAACTTAAGTTGCCCGCCACCCAGTTCATTGCTCTGCTCGTAAAGTATCACCTCATGTCCCCGCAAACCCGCCACCCTTGCTGCCTCCATGCCAGCCGGTCCTGCCCCGATCACCACTACCCTTTTCTTTTTCTCGGCCCCTCTGATCACACCATATCGACCTTCTCTTCCAGCGACAGGGTTCACTGTGCATCTCAGAGGAGCCTGGTGAGCCCACTGGACACGCAGACATTCGTTGCAGTAGACGCACCTTCGAACTTCATCAAGGCGTCCTTCTGCTATCTTCCGCGGCATCTCCGGATCGGCGATGAGAGGCCTTCCCCAAGCGATAAAGTCAGCCCCCCCTTCTCTAAGAACTTTCTCTGCGAGATAAGGATCTCCCATCTTCCCAGGGAGGATAATGGGTATAGAGACAACCTCTTTCAGTGCTTCCGATAGGGGAAGAAAAGCTCCGTCAGGCGCATACATCGAAGGGATAGAGGGACCGTTTTGACCCATGTATGCCAGAGGAAACGGTGATCCCATTGATACCTGCCTCTTGCAGCCGTTGGGCAATCTCCTGACCTTCCTTTAAATCCCTCCCCCCTTCAAAGAACTCGTCGACGGAGAACTTGACCGTCAGTGGGTATTGGTCGCCCACCTGTGAACGGGTTGATTCAATGATTTCCTTCAGGAATCTGAAGCGGCGTTCCGGAGAGCCTCCATATTTATCTTTTCGGCGATTAAAATAGGGCGAAAGAAACTGTCCGATGAGGAATCCCGAATGGGCGTGTATTTCGATAATATCGAAGCCCACTTCTTTTCCCCGCCGTGCTCCCCAACCAAATAATTCGATCATCTTCTCAATTTCCCGTAGAGTCAACTTCCGACTTGGTCTCTTGACCTCTGGATGGAGCACTCCTGAAGGACTGACCGGCAGTACCTTCTCAATATATTGATGTCCAATAATCCATGGTCCGAGTCTCGCCTGCGAAGAGAAACCCGGAGAGAGCTGGATACCTATTTTTGCTCCGGCCTCATGGACTGACTCGACCACTCTGGCTAATGCCGGCGCAAATCCATCATCATCCAATCTCAGGCTGGTGGGAAGCTGCTTAAGGGGATCTATAGCCGTAGCCGTTTGCGTAACCTCAAGAAAAAGCAGGGCAGCCCCCCCTTTCGCTCTGGCCTTAAAAT
>CAZFJD010000422.1:0-2173 GCA_964518775.1 uncultured Syntrophaceae bacterium | reverse complement strand
TCATCATCATCACCTTCCTGATTGCGGGCTCTGCCTCCTTGATCGCTCCTTACGATCCTGGGAAGACGGATGTCTCCCTTAAATTAAACCCCCCTTCCATCCAACACCTTCTGGGGACAGACCAGTTGGGTAGGGATGTTTTCAGTCGGATGCTCCATGGATCAAAAGTCTCTTTGTCGGTGGGGTTCGTCGCTGTCGCTATCTCCATCCTTATTGGGATCCTGGTGGGAGCAGTGGCGGGATACTATGGTAGGTGGATCGACTCTTTCCTGATGCGCTTTGTTGATATCATGCTCTGTTTTCCTTCTTTTTTTCTCATTCTAACGGTTGTCGCCCTTCTGGGCCCCAGTCTTTTTAAAGTCATGGTCGTCATTGGGATCACATCCTGGATGGGAACCTCCCGTTTTGTCAGAGCGGAATTCCTCTCCTTGAGAGAGAGGGATTTTGTCCAGGCTGCCAAGGCCCTCGGGGTGAAGGATTTCAGAATCATCTTTCGACATATCCTCCCCAATGCCCTGGCTCCGGTCTTTGTGACTGCCACACTCGATGTGGCCACTGCGATACTGGTGGAAGCTGGCCTCAGTTTTCTTGGATTTGGAGTTCAGCCACCTGCTCCCAGTTGGGGGAATATCCTCACAGAGGGAAGGACTTATATCTTTGATGCCTGGTGGTTGACCGTCTTCCCAGGACTGGCTATTCTTATCACGGTTCTCTCTTTCAATCTCTTGGGAGAAGGGCTAAGGGATGCCCTTGATCCGAGGCTTCGAGGAAGAAGATGAAAGGTAAATCTAATGTCAAATGTCAAAGTTCAAATTTCAAATAAAATCCAAAACCCAAATTCCAAAAGTTTATTGACTTTGAATTTTGACATTCATTTGACATTTTTGAGATCAACTTTATGAACCATCCTTTACAAAAAAGTCCGCTTTTGGAAATTCGTGAACTCTCGGTCCATTTCTTTACAGAAGAGGGAGTGGTCAGGGCCGTTGAGAGGGTGGGCTTTGAAATCCATCCAGGGGAGATCCTCAGCCTGGTTGGAGAATCTGGATGTGGAAAGAGTGTGACTGGCCTCTCCATCCTGAGGCTCATTCCCAGCCCGCCCGGTCGAGTCGTGAGCGGCGAGATCCTGTTCGATGGGTTGAGACTGTTGGAATTAGAAGAAAAGGAGATGGAGAAGGTGAGGGGAAACGAAATCGCCATGATCTTCCAGGAACCGATGACCTCACTCAATCCTGTCTTTACGATCGGGGATCAGATCATGGAGGCGATCCTCTTCCACCAGAAGCTCGATAAAACAGAGGCCAGAAGAAAAGCGATTGAGATGCTGGATCGAGTGAAAATTCCTTCTCCTGAGACGAGGATCGATGCCTATCCCCACCAGCTAAGCGGAGGCATGAGGCAGAGGGCAATGATCGCAATGGCCCTCTCCTGCCAACCGAAACTCCTCATTGCCGATGAGCCCACAACGGCTCTAGACGTCACCATTCAGGCCCAGATCCTCCAACTGCTGAAGGAGATCCAAAGGGAGATGGGAATGGCGGTCATGCTGATCACTCACGACCTGGGAGTGGTCTCAGAAATAGCCGACCGTGTGGCCGTGATGTATGCCGGTAGAATTGTGGAGGTTGCACCGATCGAAGCCATCTTCAGTCAGATGCGTCATCCCTACACCAAGGGGCTTTTAGACTCCATCCCAAGATTGGAGGAGAGGAGAGAGAGGCTCAATGCGATCCCGGGTCAGGTTCCCAACCCCATGGATCTTCCTGTGGGTTGCAAGTTCCATCCGAGATGTTCTCTGATGATTGAGGAATGTAAAAAGGAGGAGCCGCCTCTCTTCCAGGTCAATGGAGATCACTATAGCCGGTGCATCCGATGGAGAGAATGTTGTTAAAAAAACAATGTCAAATGCCAAAGCTCAACGTTCAAAGGAATTTCAAATGAAAAATGCCATGGTTCGACAGGCTCACCATGATTTGTTCATACATAATACTTTTCAGGACAGTACCATCCTGAGCTTGTCGAAGGATAGGCTTTGGCATTCCTTTGACATTTATTCACCTTTGGTTCATCACTTCGTGCGAACTTTGAAATTTGGGTTTGGAATGATGATATGTCCGATAACGAATTCCTGATTCAAGTTCGTGATCTAAGAAAATACTATTACAAGGAACGG
>CAZFJD010000421.1:0-2190 GCA_964518775.1 uncultured Syntrophaceae bacterium | reverse complement strand
TTCTCCTCATCCTGCTTACCCCACGTTGGCTTCCTGTCTGAAAAAAACCGCGGCGATCTCCTCTCAACGACTGAAACAGAACCTTCTCTCTTTACCCAGGCAGAATTAGAAGAACTTTTTTCAAAAGAGCCCGCTCCGCCCCAAATGGAAATCTCCATGCCTCCCCCTTCCCTGTTAGTGGAGACTCCCTCTATTGGAAGTTTGGAACTTCCCATTAGTGACGAATCCAATGACGACTTTAGTGTAGAGGTCCTTCCGAGAAGTCGAGTGAAGAAGGAGCCGGACTTCGATATCCCCATCGTCATCAATGTGAAGGTGGAGCAGTTCGTCCAATATTTTCAAACGACAGCCAAAAAGGTCTTCTCCAATTGGCTCGCCCGATCTGAAAAATATATTCCTTTCATGAAGAATCTCTTGAAGGAAAACGGTCTTCCTGAGGACCTCGTCTATATGGCCCTCATCGAAAGTGGGTTCAACCCCTATGCCTATTCGAGGAGCAAGGCCTCCGGCCCATGGCAATTTATCTACCTCACAGGCAAGAGATATGGTTTGAAGGTGACCTGGTGGGTGGATGAGAGGAGGGATCCTGAAAAGTCTACGATTGCGGCTGCCAAACATCTGAAAGATCTCTACGATATGTTCGAATGCTGGTATCTCGCTGCAGCGGGTTACAACGCAGGGGCAGGGAAGATCGCCAATGCGATGAGGCGCTACCGAACAGAGGACTTCTGGGAACTGTCCAAATACAGGTACTTGAAGCGAGAGACGAAAGATTACGTCCCTCAGATGATTGCCGCTGCCCTGATTGCAAAAGATCCTGAAAAATACGGGTTTGTCGACATCCAATATGAAGAGCCGCTTCGATACGCAAAAGTGAACGTGCCTGCCGTGACAGACCTCCGTGTGATTGCCAAGGCCTGTGAGATCTCGATGGAGGAATTGAAGGATCTCAATCCCGAGCTGTTGAGGTGGTGTGTGCCTCCGGATAGTCCGGAATATGAAATCAAGATTCCTTTCGGGAAGAAGGAACTCTTTCTAAAGAATTTTGAGGCCCTTCGACCTGAGCAAAGGTTCCAGTTCAAGACGCACATCGTCAGACGGGGCGATACCCTTTCACGAATCGCCGGATTCTATCGGGTCGAGATAGAACCGATCCTTGAGATCAATCGGATAAAGAGGACGAGCCGCTTGAGCATGGGGACGAACCTTCTCATCCCTATTCCCATGACCCAGGAAATAAAGCCCACCGTCACAGCAAAGAAGATGCTCAACTCACAAGACCAATCTTCCAGACCTGAAGAAATCATCTACACCATCAAAAAAGGCGATAGTTTGTGGAGCATTGCCAATGAGATGGGAGTGAATATCGGCGCGCTCAGCCGCTGGAACAATCTCCATCCAGAAAAGAAACTTATCCCCGGGGATAAACTAAGGATTAAGGTGAATCGGGGCCAACCTTCCTCAGATTTGACGGTGGGGGTGAGAAAGGGAGGGGAAGTCATCTACGTCGTGAGAGAGGGAGATACGCTTTGGGGAATTGCTAAAAAGCATAACGTCACGGTTGCAGAAATCAAAAACTGGAATCAACTCAAAGAAACAGATCGAATCCATCCTGCCGACAAGCTGAAGCTGAGGGTGGGAGATGTCAAATCTTCAGCTCTAAATTGATCATATCCCCCCGTGTAAATCCCATGGCACGAAAGAATTGAAGGAGATCCCAATCATCCCAACTGACCAACGTGTAAATCGTCCTGACCCCGAGGGCTTTCAAATTCTTAACCAGTTCTCCGGTCAGGGCTGTGGCTAACCCTTTCTTCTGATAATCTGGTTCAACCCCAATCGTATCGATCCAGCCGATCGTATCTGGCACCCCAAATTCCCAACCACTCACATCCCCGAGAATAAACCCGACGATCTTGCCATCCATCTCAGCAACCAACGACACTTGTGTCGCTTTGTCGTTCATCAAGGCCAATTTTCTCTCCCAGTAATCCTTCCGACTTTCGCCCAAGACCTTTTCATCGATCTCGATAATGGTCTCCAGATCTTCTCTTTTCAGAGGCCGTATCTTCAAATTCTCCAAGGGATTCATCATCCTTGCCCAACTGACTTAATCCATTAAACGAGAGTCTGAAATTTGTCAAGAAAAAAATGAGGTATCACCCACAAAAAGTTATCCATTGACAAAAG
>CAZFJD010000420.1:0-2208 GCA_964518775.1 uncultured Syntrophaceae bacterium | reverse complement strand
ACAGGATCGGAGAAGTGGATGAAGGTTCTGCAACCATGGACTGGATGGAACAGGAGAAAGAAAGAGGGATCACCATCACCTCTGCTGCCACCACCTGTTTCTGGAGAGACCACCGGATCAATATCATCGATACCCCTGGCCATGTCGACTTTACGATAGAGGTGGAACGATCCCTTCGGGTTTTGGATGGTGCTGTCGCCGTCTTCTGTTCAGTCGGAGGGGTGGAACCCCAATCTGAAACGGTTTGGAGACAGGCCGACAAATACCAGATCCCAAGGATCGCGTTTATCAACAAGATGGACCGAATGGGTGCAGACTTTCATGGATGTTTGAAGATGATGGCGGATCGTCTCAAAACTACCCCTTTACCTATTCAACTACCCTTGGGAAAGGAAGAGGATTTTAAAGGGGTGATCGATCTCATCACTATGAAGGCAGTTCTCTATGATTCTTACAGTTTGGGAATGAAATTCGATGTCATCGATATTCCAGAGGCCTATGCGAACGAAGCTTCTATCGCAAGGGAGATGCTCATCGAAAGATTGGCAGAGCAGAACGACTTCCTCATGGAGAAGTTTATCGATGGCCAGGAGATCTTGGAAGAAGAGATCCGGAGCGCTTTGAGGGAGGTAACCCTTCGGTTAAAGGGCACGCCGGTCCTCTGCGGCTCGGCCTTTAGGAATAAAGGAGTCCAACCTCTTCTCGATGCCATCATCGACTATCTGCCCTCGCCTCTCGATATCCCACCGGTGAAAGGGGTCGATCTTCACGGACAAGAGCTCACGTTCTCTGCCAATAATGGACATCCCCTCTCGGCCTTGGCCTTTAAATTGATGACCGATCCTTATACAGGACAGCTGACCTTCTTCCGGATCTATTCTGGGTCTCTCAAATCCGGAGATTCGGTCCTCAATCCCCTCAAGGGAAAGAGAGAGCGGATCGGCCGTCTTGTGAAGATGCATGCGAACAAAAGGGAGGAGATTCATGAAGTCTCAGCCGGAGATATCTTTGCTGCGGTAGGCCTCAAGTATACCACCACCGGAGACACGATCTGTAGTGAGAAACAACCGATCATCCTCGAATCGATGAACTTTCCCGATCCGGTCATCTCCATTGCCATCGAACCAAAGACAAAGGGCGATCTTGAAAGACTTGGGACCTCCCTCCAGAAACTGGCCTTGGAAGACCCATCCTTCAAAGTAAAGACGGATGAAGAAACGGGTCAGACCATCATCTCTGGGATGGGTGAGCTTCACCTCGAGATCATCGTGGACCGCCTTTTGAGAGAGTTTAACGTGGAGGCCCACGTGGGACAACCCCAGGTGGCTTATCGAGAGACGATTACGAAGACCGTCAAGTCCGAGGGTCGATTTGTGCGTCAGTCAGGAGGAAGAGGCCAGTATGGTCATGTCTGGTTGACCATGGAACCGCAGCCTCCGGGTAAGGGATTCGAATTCGTCAATCGAATCGTAGGGGGAGCCATTCCTCGAGAATATATTCCAGCCATCCAAAAGGGAGTGTTAGAAGCCATGGAGAAAGGGGTGCTGGCGGGATATCCGATGGTCGATATGAAAGTGACCCTCATCGACGGCTCCTACCATGAGGTCGACTCCTCTGAAATAGCCTTTAAGATTGCTGGCTCTATGGGGTTGAAGGAAGGGGCCCGGCAAGCCGCGCCTATCCTTCTCGAACCATTGATGTCCATCGAGATTATCACTCCGGAAGAGTTTATGGGTCAGGTTGTCAGTGACCTTAATTCAAGGAGAGGCAAAACATCGAGGGTTGAATACCGGGGCGGAACGAACGTGATCTTAGGAGAGGTTCCCCTGGCCAATACGTTTGGATACGCAACCGACCTTCGGTCCCTCACCCAGGGAAGGGCCACTTTCACCCTGCAATTCTCCCATTATAGCCCTGTGCCATCATCTGTAAGTGGGGAGATCCTTTCTCAACTAAAAAGGGTCGCCTGAGGGCACCCCAAAATGCAAAGGAGGGTTTGAGCCATGTCGAAGCCGAAGTTTGAGAGGACGAAGCCGCATGTGAATGTGGGGACGATTGGGCATGTGGATCATGGGAAGACGACGTTGACCTCAGCGATAACGAAGATATTGGCGAAGAAGGGGTTGGCGCAGTATATGGCGTTTGATCAGATAGACAAGGCGCCGGAGGAGAAGGAGCGGGGGTTGACGATAGCGATTGCGCATGTGG
>CAZFJD010000419.1:0-2242 GCA_964518775.1 uncultured Syntrophaceae bacterium | reverse complement strand
CACCTAAGGAAGGAGAAATGAAGACGGTTGATGACATCAAAACCTTATTCCCGAAGGACTTGGGTGAGATGTTAATGTTTGAAGAGGTGGAAGAGGACATAATAATAAAGCCACGTCAATATCTGGGGTCTGAAAACTTCGCGAAAATCGCGTCTATCGTCCGTGATGCCGGCGGAGAATACATCAGTGCTGGAAGGGAATCACATTTCCGAATTCCTAGATAAAAGTCATGCTTAACATCAGACAAAGTTCTAATACTTTTACTTCCATTCCACGCAAAAACAGGTGTGCATATGGGCTACATATACCTTTAAGACAAAACTGTCGTGACCTGATTTGGTTGAGACCTATTCTAAAGAAGTTGTGAAGGAGTTTGCTCTTCAAAGACTACGATTGACGCCTTCTGCTCTGGGGAAAAGCAAAGAAGACGTTCCTTCAGTTATCCGTGCCATCGGTGGTCTTCAACAAGGTGGTCACAAAATCGAGCTCTTTAATCGCTTTGAAAATTTCCGGTCGGAATGGTTCGACTACTGGTATGAAAATTACATGTTAATCGAAGGTCACGTGTTGCGAGGAGCTTTAAGAATCGTAAATGTTGATGAGTACCCCTACTATTTTATGGCAACAAGAAGTGTCGCTCGTAGAAGAGCTGCATACCATAAATGCCCGTTATCCTTAAACGACAATCACTTCGTCGCACTCAACTTCATAGACCAGTATGGACCATTTGCACCTTCAGAGTTCAAGAAAATATTCGGCACAAATTATCCACTGCTCCAAGATACAGCAAGGAAACTTCTCTACGAGTTGTACAATTACGGAAAAATTGCTCGAATGGGAAGAAGAAATCAAAAGCCACTTTATCACACGATCGGAAAGTTGCCATACAAGTTAGACATGTCGCTGATAAGCGAAAGGGAAGCAAAGAAATGGTTATTCTTGAAGTGCCTCGGCATATACGGTCCATTTACCATTAAAGATGTTGCCCACTGGGTGGGCTGGAACATAACCGAAACCAAAGAAATCCTCAAGACTCTGTTAGAGGAGAAGAAAGTCACAGGCGTGGATGTCGATGGTGATCGAGATGCTCATTTTGTACGCAGAGAAGACTTAGACTTATTGAGTTCGCTTAAGGATGATCTCCCTGAGCATTCCTTTATTCGAATCTTATTCAACGACGACGCTTTACTGCTTGGCTATTATAGAAAACTGAAGGAATATTTTGGTTATTATTGGGAATATCCACAACTTGGCGAAGGAATAGTGTGGCGAGCCGCAATACTGCATGGAAGACAACTGATTGGTGAAGCCATAGTCGATATGCAAGCAAAATCCCGGTTCTTCAAGGTGAAGAACCTTATACTGCGAAGAGAGTTCACAACCTCTAAGCTGTCATCCCAAGTAGAGAATGAGTTTGTAAGACACGCTGATTTCCAAAACAAAACTCTTGAAATGACTGCCCCAAAACTTATCCAAGACTAGTGAAACCGGCAACAAACTTTTATGTGCTTACGCTTTAGAAAGTGGCAAGGATATGGAATCATGACTTTTGATCCTTTAGCAACTCCTTGTTTACTTTACTGCGGTTCTTGCCGCTACCATATGACTGGTGAATGTAGAGGCTGTGGTAGTGAAGACAGACCAGACTGCAAGATATTTAAATGCTGCAGAATAACGAAAAGACTGCGTTTTTGCACTGAATGCGATGCCTTCCCCTGCACAGAATTGAAAACCTCCGTAGGAGTTCATCCAGGTTGGTTGGAGGATCAAGCAAAGCTTCCACTGAAAAAGCACAAAGAAACTAATGATTTGTCTTAAGGGTTACCAAGAGTCTTTAAGAGATCTCTTAGATTCTCTCTTTTATGAAGCAGTCTTAGTTTAATAGGTGTGATCGAGATGCTCTTCTCTCTTTTAACGGCATATAAATCGGTTCCCATCTTATCGTCAGGATAGTTGGAAAGCATCCACCCTCTAATTCTGAAACCATCTCCATGTTTTGAGTGGATGTCGCCATATCCCACATATGAAAGACTAGTAATCTTTACTGAATTAGGATCCGCATTTTCTGGCACGTTTATGGAGATTATGTCCACTTCTGGTGGCATCCCCTCATTCAGCACGTACTGAGCAGTCTTCTCTGCTATTGTGAGGGTTAATTCCAACTCTTTCTCGGTTACAGCCATCTTTTCTGGTTGGTTTTCCGTAATTTCTGATATACAGTAAGAGACCGCTATGGCTGGGA
>CAZFJD010000418.1:0-2246 GCA_964518775.1 uncultured Syntrophaceae bacterium | reverse complement strand
TTGAATCTAAAGCATGCCTATGGTCTTACAGAAGGCGGAGGAGTCTTTCAGGTTCAACCTGATAAGGAGGTCAAACCGGAGACAGTGGGCAAACCTTTGCCAAGAACCGAGATCAAGATTGCAGAGGACCAGGAGGTCCTCGTAAGAACACCCTCCTGTTTTGTTGGCTATTATCAAGATCCAGAGGCGACGAGTAAGGCCCTGAGAGATGGATGGCTTCATACAGGCGATGCAGGCTACATGGACGATGATGGACATCTCCTCATCATCGGCCGGAAGGAAGAGATCATGCGGACCAAAGGGGGTGAAGCCATTTCCTCGGACTTTATTGAAACGAGGTTGAAATTCAGTCCGTACATCAAAGAAGCGGTGGTCTGGGGCGAAGGCCGTGACTATATCACAGGCTTTATCAACATTGATTTCGGGAATGTTGGCAGTTGGGCAGAAGATCGGATGATTCCATACACCACTTATACAGATCTTTCTCAACAATCCGCTGTTGAGGAACTGATCCTCGGTGAAGTCCGCCATGTGAATACTCAATTGCCAAAGCCAATGAGGCTCAAGAGAATTATTTTGCTCTATAAACTCCTTGATGCCGACGATGAAGAGCTGACCCGGACCGGAAAGGTTCGGAGAAAGTTCGTTTATGAACAATACATCAATCTGATTGAGGCCATGTATAGTGGACAGAAAGATCTCGAGGTTACAGGCAAGGTCCGCTACCGTGACGGCCATGTGGGAACGATCACAACGAAGGTGAAGATTCTGACGGTGGAATGAGAATGTGCAAATCCGAAACAAAGAAGTTAAACGCTAAACTTGAAATAAACATGATAGAAACCCTAAATCCTAAACTCGAAATTCTAAACAAGCCCAAAACCAAAAATTTTAAACCTAAAACGTTTTATTTTGTCTTTGAGAATTTGTATTTTGGATTTATTTAGGATTTGGTGTTTAGGGTTTAGAGTTTAAAGTTTAAACGATTTCGGATTTAGAGTCATATATAAAGGAGTTTTTTATGGAATTTTTTCTTCAACTTTTAATTCAAGGATTATCCGTCGGCTTTCTTTATGCCTTAGCGGCCCTGGGATTTGTCATGATTTTCAAGTCCTCGAGCGTCCTCAATTTTGCCCATGGTGACCTGCTCGCTATCGGAGCCTTTATTTTTCTGGTCCTTTCGTTATGGTTGAAGTTGCCCATCCCCATCGCCTTTTTATTAACGCTCGGAGGAAGTTTCGCCCTGGGGTTTGTGATCGAACGCCTCTTTCTCCGTCCCTTGATCGGTGAAGCCCTGATCCTGGTCATCATGCTCACTGTCGGATTGGCTGCCATGTTCAAAGGATTGATGCTTTTCATCTTCGGCGGTAATGTATTTAATTATCCAGAATTCCTTCCTGATGGTCTCACCATTCGATGGGGAGCCATTGTTATTTCACCTGTCTATGTGACATCCTTTATCATCGGCATCATTTTCCTGGCCATATTTGGATTCTTTTTTAAATACTCTTCTCAGGGAATTTATATGAGGTCTGTAGCGGATAATCAGCCTGCTGCCCTCTCGTTGGGTGTTCATGTCAGAAGAGTCTTCGCCCTCTCATGGGCCATTGCCGCCCTGGTCTGTGGCATCAGTGGGATCCTTCTGGGGATCATGACCGGGATCAATGTCCATGATATCAGCGCCATGGGACTCAAAGTCTTTCCCGTCGTCATCCTGGGAGGGCTGGAGAGCATTGGTGGAGCTATCATCGGTGGGATCATTATTGGATTGTTAGAAACCTTCACGGCTGGATATATCTCAACTGCCCTCAAGGAAGTGGTTCCCTATATTGTTCTGGTCTTTATTCTATTAGTTAAACCCTATGGATTTTTTGGCTTAGTAGAAATTGAGCGAGTCTGAAAAAAAAGATAGGGTGATGGGGAGAGTGGGAGATAAGGAGAATACGGATACGGAAAACGCCTGCCTGCGGTAGGCAGGGACACGTGACACGGTAGGGGGGAGGATGCGAAGACTGAGATTTCATCCCTGTGGAAATTTTAAAGAGCGGTACGAAGAAGAACTCGCCATCTTTACAACAGACTTTGGAAGGTTGTGGATGCTGGTTGGACTCTTTCTTCTCTTTGTGGCCATTCCCCTCATCTGTAAACCTTATACTTTATATGTGATCAATCACATTGGGATCGCTGCCATTGCTGCCATCGGCCTCAACATCCTCATCGGATTCACAGGCCAAATCTCCCTGGGT
>CAZFJD010000417.1:0-2253 GCA_964518775.1 uncultured Syntrophaceae bacterium | reverse complement strand
GTGTAAATTTACTATCGCCATTTTCTCCTTAGTTCCCTTTCTAATTTCTTCCTTTTATTTTCAAATTTTTAATGAACGAAACCTGGTAACTAAATATTAAATATATCATAAGATAAGGCTTGATAAAAAAACCCGCAAAGAAGTTGTTTAGAGTTCTTTTGCGGGTTTCTCTCACGTCCAAAAAAGGACTCTTTGCAGCTAGATTACGCTTCTTTATATACTATTCTCTGCTAGAAAGCAAGGGAAATCGTTAACCTACAGCGATTCCGTAAATTGATTATTTTTGGCCAGCGAGAAGGGGGGTTAAGTGCTTATTTGGCATGGCATTGGGATGGAGGGTGTGGAGAGGGAGAAGGAGGAAGGAATTTCGGGGTGTTTTTGTGGCGACCCAGAGAAAGGATAGGATGAAAAGAAAAGATTTCCTCATTCTTCTCAATGAGAGAAGGGATAACAGGATGGGCACTAAGGGGACAGAGGGAGTCAGAGAGAGGTTTATCCTCCTCGGTCGAGCCAAGGAGCGTGAGAGGTAGTGAGGGCCAAACTGAGGTATAATTCGTTGCCGAGACTGATCAAAGTCAGCTGTGTGCGGCGTTGGGGGTTGAGGTTTCTTAGGTAGAAGCTCTGTATCAGGACAAAGGCGATCAAGAGGGTGAGAATGAAGTTTAAGATAGCAGTGGGTTCATGTTTAAAGCAGTGATTGAGGGACCAATGGGTCGAGAGGGTGTTGAAGAGATTGTTTTCAATCTCCCATCGGCTGTGGCCTACCCTCCAGAGTTGGCGGCTGGAGAGTTTGGAGAGGGGAAGGGTGGTGGCCCACCACCAGTGATGGAGTTCGGTCGTTTCGATCCATTTCTTCGCGATGCGCCTTCTTCGGGTGAGCGTTTCTTCTGCATGGAGGACCCGCAAAGGTCTTTCAACTCCTTCGACAGAGGTAAATCCTTCGGCGTCCCACAACCGGATCTTCTGTTTGGGTTCTTCCCAGAGATTGGCTTCCATCTGAGTAAACAAACCTTGAGCATCCTGAAGAAGAGCCCGTTGTTCCCCTTTGAGGACCACCACGATCTCCTTCCCATGGTTAATGCAGAAGTTGATGAAGGGGGCTTCAAAGTAGAGGGCATCCCCGACAATCCCGTCGAAGAAACGACCATAGGCTTGGGTGACACGTTCCAAGAGTCGTTTTGCCGCGATCACCTCTCCTTCCCCTGGCAGAATCATCTCCACGTCTAAGGGAACAGCGATCTCAAATCCTACCAGAAGGAAGACTACTCCTCGATGGTAATATTCGGTGACCTCTTCGCCTTTGACAGTAACCGTCCGTTGGCAACAGGTCTCGCAACAGCGATGCCGGCTGGGAAAAAAATTCATGACCATCGATCACTCCGAAGCGAACCCCTGCGTTTCTTGGGAGCACTTTGTTGCGTCCAAGCCGATGGTTGATCCCAGAAAGTATCCTCCGTAAATCCTTTGGAAACATAAGGCAGAAGACATCCCCGATCCGGTCAGCACTGGGTTTCTGAGAGCCCACCAGTCCATCGAACCGCTTCGGGATGCGCAGATCCGACTCCAAGGCATTCAGACTCCTCCGGTGGGTCACAAACAGCAAGAAACCACTCGTCCAGATGGCTGCCGTAGGAATACGGGGTTTGAGCCTCCGGTCATGAAGCTCGGCCATCCGATCTCCAAAGTCAAAGACTTTGTCGATGTAGGCACAGAATCGTGACATCATCTCTCTTTCCTCCCCGGGACCCTACGGGCGGCCACCCCCTTCTCTTTCTCTCTGAGAAACCGTTGCAAGCAGGCCCCCGAAACCTCCTCGATAAGTCGCCAGATCTCCTGATAGGTCGTCACCCACTGTTTTACCCTCCCTTCCAGGGCAGAGGGGACATGGAGCATCTTCCGAGTCGGTCCAATGCGGATGGCCAAGTAGAGTCCCGGGTGGGGTTCGCCCCGGAGGCATTTACACCCTGGCTTGCCACAGACTCGATGCATCGTGACGAGGCTGCCACAGAGGAAGGACCGATCATGGAGCAGTTTGGCGAGTCGAGAACGAGCGAATCGTTCCCGGCGCGGTAGATGGCTACGGATTCGCATGGCGGATCACCTCCTTTATTCTGATATACTTATATATATCAGAACAAAGGGGCAAAGTCAAGTTTTTGCTCAATGCGAATTTGCTGTCCAGTTCAAAATGTTCTCAACTGCTTGAAATTAAGGAAGGTTAATAGCTAAAAAATTGAAGTTACGGAATTGCTG
>CAZFJD010000416.1:0-2277 GCA_964518775.1 uncultured Syntrophaceae bacterium | reverse complement strand
TGGTATATCCAGCAGTATTTCTTGATCGAGACGGAACCATCAACGAAGAGGTGGGGTATGTGAACGACCTCGAACGTTTCGTTCTTCTACCCCGTGTGGGTGAGGCGATACGGTTGCTGAACGAACATGGTCTGAAGGCAGTCGTCGTCACAAATCAATCCGGAGTGGCGAGGGGTTATTTCCCAGAATCTCTGGTCCATCTGGTTCACCAAA
This sequence comes from uncultured Syntrophaceae bacterium, assembly GCA_964518775.1. Lineage (GTDB taxonomy): Bacteria > Desulfobacterota > BSN033 > BSN033 > UBA1163 > JACAEX01. The sequence continues at coordinate 2,064 of CAZFJD010000416.1, read as the reverse complement.
AGATGGAGGACCTCTTAAGATTGGAGGGCGCTCATCTCGACGGAATCTATTACTGTCCCCATCACCCTGAGGTGGGGAGTCCTCCTTATCGTCAGAAGTGCCGATGTCGAAAACCGGCCACAGGGTTGGTCGAAGAGGCAGTGAAACATTTGGATATAGACTGTTCAAGAAGTTATGTGATCGGCGACCGAGGGATCGACGTCGAATTTGCCCATCAGATTGGAGCGAAGGGAATCCTGGTCCTCACTGGATACGGAAAAGGGGAATGGGAGTATTTCAGGGAACAGTGGCAGATCAAACCTGACCATGTGGCCCAGGATCTCTATGAAGCCGTTCAATGGATTCTCCAACAAGAAGGGCTCAATTTCGATCGATGAAAAAGTAATTGGGTTAAGGTTAGGAAGCCCGTTTGGTGAGAGGTCAAAAGGTTACGATAAAGATTGAAAACCCTCAGACTTAACCGAAAGACGAAACGGGCCTCGTTACCTTAACCGTTGAACCAAAGACCTTATTCTCTCGTAAAGAAAAGGAGGACTGATATGCCGCTCAGTAAAGAACTTTTGGAGATTTTAGCATGTCCTAAATGTAAGGGAGATATTTTCTTGAACCGAGCAGGAGATGGTTTGATCTGCAAGGCCTGTCGGCTCATTTACCCTATTCGGGAAGATATTCCTGTGATGCTCATTGATGAAGCCCTCCCTTATCAAGGAGAAGACTAATGTAAGCACCAAATCCCAAAATCACTGGCTCATTAGGTCAATAAGTCATTAGTTATTGAATGCATTAATTACCCCGTGACTTAATGACTAAGTAGGATCTAGGACTTTTAATTTGAGCGGAGGTTATTGCGTTGTTCGGCTATATGCAATATTTGCTCCTGAAGGCTTTCAGCTTCTTCATCAGCCTTCTCCCAGAGGGTATGGCTCTGTGGATGGGAAGAGAGTTTGGAAGACTAGGCTATCACCTGGACAACGAGCATCGAGAAGTGGCTCTTCAGAATCTCCGCACTGCCTATGGCCGGGAGAAGTCTGAAGCGGAACTTCGGACCATTGCCAAAACGACCTTCCAAAATCTTGGAATGATGGCGGTCGAATTCTTCCGAATTCCAAGAACGGACGTGGAGGCTTTTAAGAAAAAAGTATTGGTAGAAGGACTCGATCAAGCCATGGAGCTTCTCAAGAAGGAGAGGGGGATACTCCTGCTCCTATCCCATTTTGGCAATTGGGAATTGATGGGTTTGATGTCAAAGGTTCTCGGAAATCCGATCATAGTCATTGCAAAGCCTGTTAAGAATAATCGATGGATCGATCAATTTATTACGGAGATAAGACAAGAGGCAGGCCTTGAAGTCATCCCTCCTGAAAAGGCGAGCCGAAAGGTGATCCGAGCTCTTTCAGAAAATCGAGCTGTTGGAATCTTGATCGATCAGAGGGCGAAGCGAAGCGAAGGGGTATGGGCTGACTTCTTCGGCCGGAAGGCCCCGACAACTCCTGGTTTGGCTCTGTTGGCATTGAAAACCGGGGCGCCTGTTTTGCCTGTTTTCATGGTAAGAAATGGATTGCAAAAACATCGTTTATTGATCAAGGAACCGCTTGAATTGATTCATACCGGAAATGTAAAGAAGGATGTGGAGGCCAACACCCAGCTCATCAATCATACCCTTGAATCAATGATCCGCCAGTATCCTGATCAATGGTTCTGGGTGCATCGGAGATGGGAGAGAAAACCGAAGGGTCATCAGTAGTGTGAGCATACTGAAAAGCCTTATTCAATTGCCATGAGCCATCATGCCAGAAGCCGAGGATCGTTGAATAAACTGCCCCAGAAATGGGAAGAGAAGGCTTCGACAAAGAAATCGAAGGTCGAGAGGCATACCTATCTTCAGGTGGGGGATAAGGTTTTTCATAAGAAGTTTAAATCCTGGGGAGGTGGGATTGTCATCGAGACATGGTCCTCTGATCTGCCGGGCGGATTGTGTTTTGTTCGGATCCTGTTTCAGGACGGAAAGAAGAGGGTTTTTGATAACAGTTTCGATAGCACCTGCTGTTGTTATTATACCGGAGT
>CAZFJD010000415.1:0-2292 GCA_964518775.1 uncultured Syntrophaceae bacterium | reverse complement strand
TGATTCCTTTCCTTCAATAATAAAAAGGTTCTGGGCTAATAGGTCTCATCCAATACTATACACCTCAGTGAATTTAGGGGATCGTTATCATAGTTATAATAAAAAAATATAAAGAGACGCCTTTCATCGAAGTATAGATGTCAACTTTATATATCAGAGGTGATAGGCCTCCCATAGCACGCCAGTTCGACCCGATAAAAGGGGCTACGCATATCATTTTGTCACGCAAGGAAGTTTAGTTGGTCTCTGGAAAAGTCCTACCACGTGTCCTTGCGAGGAGCCCCGCACAACAAATGTGCGGGATAAACTCCGCGACGAAGCCCCGATTTATCGGGGCCACGCCCTTCGGGCTCGTCCCGATTTTCAATCGGGAACAGACCAAAAACAAGGCTTTTTCAGAGCCCCAAATAAGAGGCTTGACAAATTTCAGAGATTGGTATATAATATAACCAGAAAAATGACCAGATAGAAAAATGGACAGAAAAGGAGGGATAGATGTCTGAAAAGACTTTGTCGGCTACGGAGGCAAAACAAAAATTTCTGGAGTTTGTGAGAACCGCTGACAAGAGTTATACCCGGTACATAATTACACATAGGGGGAAAGGGGAAGCTGTACTTATGAGTCTCGATGAATATGAGGGTTGGCTTGAAACTTTAGAGATTGCCGCTAACCCCAAATGGAGGGAAGATCTCCGAAAAGCTGAGAAAGAATCAAAGAGAGGCAAAAGGCTTTCCTTTGAGCAAGTTACAGGTAGGAAGCAGAGAGGAATTAAAGGGTAAATGGCTTATAAAATAGAATTTCTGCCTATAGCTGCTCGGCAATATAGGAAATTGCCAGTTCGCGTTAAAAGCCGGATCTTTGTTGAATTGGAAACGATCGGAGAAAATCCATATTTAGGTAAATGCCTAAAAGGTGAATACGAGGGCAAAATGTCTTATCGTGTTGGGGATTACAGAATTGTTTATAAGATTCTGAAAAGCGAAAAGGTTGTTGAAATCCACAAGATAGGACATAGAAGAGAAGTCTACTAAATTGACGCGGTCCTTCGGACCCGGGGCGCTCACCGTCTCGCGCCCATCGCTATCACGTCCCCGATATAAATCAGGGATACCGACCCACGCTTTTCGTCCTGTGAGGTCGGCTGAGGATAGCTTCAAATCCCCTTTGACCAAGATATGTTTTTTAGTTAAATGAGGATGAATGAGTGTCGGGATATCTCGGAGAATGCCGAAGGAACGGATTGCACCTTTACGGGAAATTTCCGCAAAGATATTGAAAAGATTTAGCTGCGAAAAAGGCATAACGTTGGAGACGATAAGGGTAAACCAAGTAAGATAGCCGGGCATTAAGTTAACGCAGTATAATTCGTTCTAAAGGCACCTTTGCTTTTGTCATAGACTTTTAAAACCGCTAAACAGTACGCGTGAAGCGGTTTTTTTATTGACTGTCCTCGGTGTTTTTGCTATACGAAATCAGGGGATATTTTTGTAAGAAGTATAAACTTTTTAAGATAATTTTTGGTTGCAGAACACAGTTACACCTTATAAAACGGACTATGCATACCGGTTCGTCTTACAAGGGAGCGTTGTATCTCAGTTGATAGATTGACGTTCTTGTATACCTGAAGAGCCTTCCCAGGGTTTCCTGTCTGAAAAGCAAATCCCCGATGGTACAAACAACAAGAATTGTACTTGACATACTCGTAAATATTTGCTATTTTTTGTTCTCCTGAAGCATAGATGTCAATACTGCCACCTACTGCAACGAGCATCACCTCCAGAAGCATGAAACAAACATCCGGATTGCTGGAAGAAAATCTTGAATAAGTAGAAAGGATCTACTCACAGTGCTCCATATCCACGCCATAATCCCTTATTATAATAAGACTCTATATCTGTCGGTGCCTTTTCCCGCTTTTTTATTCCTCGGATATGGAAAGAGGATCGCCAACGCTTTATCAGGCAGTTCGGAGAAATGGAGGCAAATACAAAGAAAGGAGGTGAAAACAGAATCAACAGGAACTCAGACATGCGCTGAGTCACAAATCAAACAAGGAGGGTCCCGATGAATCGGGACGAATGAGGAGGAACGGGTTAGTGACATGCCGATGAATAAACCTGGACAGGCCACTGAGCGAAGCAAAGTGTGAGGAGGTGAACAATGCGTATAGTTGTGATGGGATCCGGAGGAGTAGGTGGTTATTACGGGGCAATGATGGCTCGGGCTGGTGAGGATGTCACGTTTGTCGCTCGTGGTGCGCATCTGGATGCTATCCGTTCCAATGGCTTGAC
>CAZFJD010000414.1:0-2304 GCA_964518775.1 uncultured Syntrophaceae bacterium | reverse complement strand
AAAAATGGGATGTGTCCCTAATTTTATGACTTAATGACTTTAAGATGTACACTCCGGGAACATCGATCAGTCCTTTAGAATTAGCTGAAAAGATTGAAAGGGTTATCAGCTCTGGAGAAAAAAGAAAGTATTATCGATTTCGTCCTGCTCCTTTTTACGGAGGAATCGCCACCGCAGACTGCGTGGGATGCTGTCTGAGGTGTCTCTTTTGCTGGTCCTGGCACATCGTCGTTCAACCTGAAAAAGTGGGGCGGTTTTACTCTCCGGAGGAGGTCACTCGAAATCTCGTCTCGATTGCAAGAAAGAAAGGATTTCATCAAGTCAGGATCAGCGGAAATGAGCCCACCCTTCATCGTCCACATCTCTTGAAGGTTCTCCAACTCATTCCCAAAGAAATTCATTTCATTTTGGAGACGAATGGCATTTTGATCGGCCATGATTCGTCTTATGCGAAGGATCTCTCCGCTTTTTCGAATCTTTATGTTCGAGTGAGCGTGAAGGGAGCCTGTCCTGAAGATTTCGCACGGTTAACCGGAACAAAGCCGGAGGATTTTCTCTTGCAGCTAAAGGCATTGGAGAACCTGGTGGAGGAAGGAGTGGATTGTTTCCCTGCCGTAATGGCCAACTTTTCTTCACACGAAGAGCTTAGGGGATTAAGGCAGAGGCTAAAGGAGATCCGCCCAGATTTTTATGATTTTGAGGAGGAAGAACTGATTCTTTATCCTTTCGTTGAAGAGAATCTTAAAAAGGCGGGAATTCCCCTCACTCCCACCCTCTCCCTTCTGGGGAGAGGGAAAGGGTGAGGGGTCATCCCCAGCGCCATAAGGCGATCACAAAGGTAATCAGAAATACGAATACCAGATTCATATAGGCCATAAAATAGAAAACTTTTTCGTGAGGAGATTTTTCAATCCTTATTTCGGAAGGCGTTAATTCTCCCACCTCGGGCATCTGAAAAATCTTCTCCTCCCCATGGGGGGCCGTCTTAAGAAGTTCTGTTAAATCACTGCCTGCAAAGTGTTTTTTGAGGTGGCTGCCTTCCTTCCAGAGTTTGCTTGAACTGACATTATAAACCTTTCCTCTATAAGCAATATAGGCTGGCCTGCCCTCCTTCCCATCAAAATGCGTGATGTCCTCCGAGGTTAACCTTTTCCTATTCAGAGGTTGTGTCATAGACTTCTTTCCTCTCAGTTTTGGTCCGATGAAAAATGTCACAATGACCGCTGTCGTCACCATAATGAAAAAAAGAAAGATTTTTATACTTAGCAAAATTCCAAACCTTGTAGTATAGAAGACTTCCCAAGTTGGAATGCGGGAGATCGTCAATAAAACTCCCGTAATGCTGAGAATGACAATTGAGAGCCAACCAAGGATCAGTTCACCTTTCGGCAAACCCTTTGCTGCATATGCCGGTTTTAAAAGGATATGGACATATAATATGGTTCCGAACCAAGCGATAGCAGTAATCAGATGGATATATCCGATAATCAGGCGAACCACTTTTTGAATGGGGCGAAGAGGCCGATACTGGCCTTTAGTTTTTAGACCTTCCCTGAAATCCTTTCCAACCTTTGTTAAATCCCCTCCAGTGGCTTCGGTATGACAGGTCAAACAGTTTAACCCGGTTTGCTCAGCATACTCCGGAGTGGAATAGGAGAGGGAAGGGGAAGTGGCGAAGAATAAAAAGATCAGGATTAAAAAAAGATGTTTAGGATGGGGTCGCACAAAAAATCATTATAGGACAAAATGCAGTCGGTGGACAACAAAAATCCATTTTTACCCACCGATTATTTACCTAACAATTCCCTCCCCTTTCCTGTCAGTCCTTCCATGGTATCTTTGCCCTTAGGGGTTTCCTCAACGCCCCCTTTTTCTTTAATTCCTCAACAGGTTCCTTCCTGTCCGACAACAGGCAGGGATTCGGAATTTCCTTCAAACATCAATTTGGTTTCTATCCGTCCAGCACCTCTCTTACCTTACGGGCTAACGCCGCTACTGAAAAAGGCTTCTGTATGTAATTCGTGCCTTCATCCAGAATGCCATGGTGGGTAATCGTGTTATCCGTATAGCCTGACATATAAAGCACTTTTATCCCCGGCCGAAGGGAAATAAGAGTTTCTGCGAGCTCACGGCCGCTCATCTTGGGCATCACTACATCAGTTAATAACAGATGAATTGGGCCGTCATGCTCCGCACAAATGAGGAAAGCATCAAGGCCCTGAGGTGCCTCCAGAACTGTATATCCTCGCTCCCTGAGAATTTGCACAGCCAACTTCCGAACCACTTCGTCATCCTCTACTATGA
>CAZFJD010000413.1:0-2304 GCA_964518775.1 uncultured Syntrophaceae bacterium | reverse complement strand
TGCGGAAGCAGGAATCCAGTATTTCCCTTCTGGATTCCCACTTTCGTGGGAATGAACCCCAAGAAAATATGTAAGCGAATTAATGACTCAGGACACTATCGGGAGAGGGCAGGGCTGAGGGGCCGAATTCAATTCTTTCTTGACATTATCATTAAAATGATATAATTTTGATACTAAACTAAAACGAGGAGGAAGCTATGCCTGTCATTAAACCGATCTCGGATTTACGAAACAAGGCAAACGAGATCTCCAAAATCGCGCACCATTCCGATGAACCAATATTCATTACCAAAAATGGAGAAGGCGACCTTGTTGTTATGTCTGTAGCCCATTACAGTAAGTTGCAGATGAAACTGGATTTATACAGTAAACTTGCTGTTGCCCAGTCTCAAAAAGCAGCAGGCGACAAGGGAAGAACCTTATCCAAGGTAATGAAAGATATACGAAAACTAATCCGTGAAGCCGCCTAAGTATACCATCCGGTTATTGCGGGCTGCCGAAGAAGATTTTAAAGAGATCATAACCTATATTGCCCTTGATCATCCTTCAGCAGCCGAAGCCCTATCAGAAAAAATTGAAAGGAGTCTATCCAACCTCTCCACCTATCCCCTGATGGGCAAGGTCCCCAACGAAGAAGAACTGGCCACGATAGGATATCGGTTCCTCGTTGTTCAAAACTACCTTATCTTTTACACCATTGAAGACCATACCATTTGGGTTCATCGTATCCTTCATGGCGCACGAGATTATTTGAGTTTGCTTTGACCCGCTTGACGTATAATCGTTCAAGGCAAAAAGAAGTGCGAGCCATTGGGATGTTAATCTTTCGGATGGTGTTATCTGCCGTTATCCCGTTGCAGGTAATCTTTTTCCATTTTTTTAAAGTGTATAGTTTAGCTTTGACCCCATTTCCATATATTGACCCCATTTCCACAATGCCACCTTGCTCAGGGTTAATCTTCTTTCCAATTCATCCATAGGAGGCCTCTCCGGTTACCCAGCCTTCTTCCATTTTACCCTTGCCCTGCAGAGCTCTCGGCCATCCTCTTTTCTGACAATCGCATGCAAGAAGGTCGGGCTGGAATCTTTCTGTCGTTCCGATCGGATGGAAAGCCCATCGCCGTAGTTCGACTCTGCGAGGAAATTTATTTCGAAGGTTGTGATATGATGGGTCTGGTTCATCTCAAACGAATAGCTATCCAGAATCCATTCGATATATCTTGCGTTATTCACATGCTGGTGCACATCCAGATCGCTATAACGGACGGTGAAAAACGTCTCCTCATCGGGAGCGACAGGAGCGGGGAGCTTATCCAGTTTTGTCTCCGCTCCGTGTTGATCCGAAAGGGGGATCAACCCGTGGAGGAAGGGCTCAATCCGCTGGGGTTTGCGGTTTCTTAAATTCAGCACCACCCAAGCGCTTTTTGCACCCCCGATGACCCTGCCATCTTCCTTAACGATAGAAAAATCCCGAAGGGCAAATAGACGACTGCTTCCCAATAACCAGGTCTTGACCCGTATCTTATCCCCCCACCCAGGATACTCATCCATGTCGATGGCCAAACGGGATAGGACCCAGAAATGATCATTTCGAGCCAGATCGGAATAACCTATTCCGATCTGATTGGCATGGTTCCAGGCCGTCTCCTGCAAATATTTCCAGAGGCTTGGGAGGGATATCCTATTTTTCGCATCCACCTCATAGAAACTGACGAGATATGCATCCTCCCAGGTATTTTTGATTTCACCCATGATGGTTTTCATAACAAAAACAGAAGTTGACTGTCAAACTGATGCGGATTGTTTTGCAGCGGGAGGAGGGGTCACATCTTCATATGTCATTAGTTTCTTGACAAACATCCATAGAGGTGTATGATGCATTTATGGCCAGACCTCTTCGAATGGACTATCCTGATACTTATTACCACGTGTTGTCCCGTGGAAATGAAGGAAACGAAATCTTCCGGGATGAGAAAGATCACCTCAGATTTCTCGACATACTTGGCAAGATGGTGGAACGATTCAAATTGGAGGTCCATGGTTATGTACTAATGAAGAACCACTTCCATTTACTCGTCCACACACACGTGGCTAATCTTTCACGTGCCATCCAGTGGCTGGGTGTCAGTTATTCTGTCTGGTTTAACCGTAGACATCAGCGGAGTGGACATCTGTTTCAGGGGCGGTTCAAGAGCTTTCTCATAGAGAATGACCGTTATTTCACAGCCATGTGTCTTTATATTCATGGCAACCCGCTGAGGGCAGGTATCGTCAAGAGGTTATCGGACTATCGGTGGAGCAGTT
>CAZFJD010000412.1:0-2309 GCA_964518775.1 uncultured Syntrophaceae bacterium | reverse complement strand
GAGAATGGCAATATCGTCTCCGGTATGACTGATAAAAAAATCGTTAATAAATCCTTTGCCTTTTTCAGCGACATAAGTTCTTACCTCTTCAACCAATTTCTTACTGGGCTGGATGTGTCCCCCAATACTTCCAATGTCTGCTTTGATGATACTGAGTGTTGTTTTCATATTCTTCCCCCTAATAATGATGGAATGTTGGAACAATGGAATATTGGAATACTGGGCACCAAAAGAAAAAAGATTCTTCTTTATTTCTTAAACCCATCATTCCATTATTCCATTTTTGACAAAACTCTGGATTTATAGTCTCCACTTTTTTAAATCTCGGATTGAGGAATAATTCGTCAGATCGAGGTGGAGTGGAGTAATAGAAATATAGGAATTTGACACAGCCTCAAAATCGGTATCTCCTCTCTTTTCAAAGACTAACTGATCGCTTCCAATCCAATAGTACTTTTTGCCTCTCGGATCCACTTTCTCAATCACTCCGTTCCCATCATGAGTCCAACGGCCTTGCTTCGTTATTTTATAGGACTTAATTTCCTTCTCATCGAGGTTTGGAACGTTGATATTAAGAAAGATGTCTTTTGGAAGTCCTTTCCTGATGATATGCTGTGCAACCCTCACAGCAAAGCGAGCCGCAGTATGGAATTTGAAGTCGCTTCTTGAGACTAAAGAGATGGCGAAAGAAGGAATTCCTAACAATGTTCCTTCAAAAGCAGCAGAAACGGTTCCAGAATAAGTGACGTCGTCCCCTAAATTTCCTCCTTTATTAATTCCCGAGACGATCAATCGGGGACGCCTGGGAGAGATAACATTCACTCCGAGATAGACGCAATCGGCTGGAGTTCCATCGACGGTGTAAAAATTCCTTTTGATCTTTTCGACTCGAAGGGGCCGGTGAAGCGTAAGGGAGTGAGCGATGGCACTCTTCTCTCGATCTGGAGCGACCACCAACACATCTCCAACCTCACGGAGAGCCTTTGCCAGGACGATAATCCCTTCGGAGTAGATCCCATCATCATTCGTGACCAGAATCTTTAATCGTTCGGCCATGATTATCTGAAAACAACGTGTCCGTGACGCGTGTCACGTGTCCGAAAAAAAATTAAATGAGGATGGTCGGGGCGAGAGGATTTGAACCTCCGACACCTGACACCCCATGCCAGTGCGCTACCAGGCTGCGCCACGCCCCGATAAAAGATAAGGGAACGATGATTCCATTATTCCCATCTATGAGTAATATATTCAATTTTATTCCAAAAGTCCAGTTCATTCTGAAGAGAGGAAAGGCCTCCTCAGACAATCTTTTGTTTAAGTTATAGGCTGAAACCATGGAAGATGCGAATCAAGGGAGGAGGTTAGATGACAGACCGAATCTATTCCAATATCTTTTTGATCCCCTGTAATTCCTCCCGAATGGCCGCCAGAAGCTGCTGATCCTTTTCGTCCGACTTCTTTTCAACCGGTCTCAATCTCATCTGCTTATGCTCTACTCTCTCGATGTCTCGGATCTTTTTCTTCGCTCCGGCGATTGTAAAACCGTCTTCATAGAGGAGTTTCTTGATCTTTAGAATCAGATCCAAATCTTTTTTTCGATAGAGCCGCTGAAGCGACCCTGCCTTATACGGTTTGATGACCCTGAATTCCGATTCCCAGTAACGAAGCACGTGGGGTTTGAGACCCGTAATTCGGCTCACCTCTCCAATCCGATAATAGAGCCTCTCAGAGGAGATCGGATGTCCACTTTCTCGCTGCTTGAGCATCCTGGCCACGATTCTCTCCTCCCTCTAACCTGGTGACTCGTGCCTACACGCCAAAGTACCAGCCTACATGCGGCAAGCAGGCCTTTCGCCTGTCCTCCGCAGAAACTCTGCTTCGGAGGATGGAGCACGCAGGCGTGTCTCGTGAATTCGTGCTCCTCAGCAACCTCTGTTTCTTATTATACGCTTCGCCAATGTAATGATCCGTAGCACCATTCACTCACACGATTCACTCATATCGCTAAGGTTGGCTTTCCCTTCGGTTGAGGGCCGCCTTCAATACCTGACTGGGTTTGAATGTCAAGATCCTTCTTGGCGAGATCTCAATGTCACCCCCTGTTTGGGGATTACGGCCCCGCCTTGCCCTCTTTTTCCGGATGACGAAATTCCCAAAACCGGAGATCTTGATCTTATCCTCCTTTTGAAGGCTTGCTTTCATGATATCAAAGATAGACTCCACAATCTTTGCCACCTCTTTCTTTGAAAACCCAACCTTTTCATAAATGGCTTCAACGATATCCACTTTCGTCATGGCTCGCCTCCTCC
>CAZFJD010000411.1:0-2315 GCA_964518775.1 uncultured Syntrophaceae bacterium | reverse complement strand
TTCCTTTTAACTTATAGACAACAGAAAAGCCTTCCGCAAAGGGAGGCTTTAATTGCCACTTTCCAAGATTTCAACTACGCCATAAGACCTAGCACCTTACAATATAACATTCTGTCCTTTCAGTTCTCTCTGTAAATCGCCTATATCGATCTCCTGCACTCCGATCCCATGACGCGAAGCAATCTGGGCAGCCACCCCCGCTGCTTGGCCTGTTGCCATGCAAGTTACCATGACCCGCGTCGCGCCGTGAGCTTCATGCGTTGTTGATATTGGACGCCCACCCACCAAGAGGTTACGACATATTTTGTTGTATAAGCAACGGTAGGGAATTCCGTAGGAGGTGTGGTTCCTGACCTGGACAAAGGTTGTGCGACTTCCCCCTTTTGGATCATGAATGTCGATGGGATATCCCGAACGTGCTATGGTGTCGTCAAAAATCACTCCATTTAAGAAATCCTCTTCCGTAAGCTGGTATGCCCCAATGATTCTTCTTGTCTCCCGGACACCGATCATAGGGGCCATTTTTGTCAAGAAAGCGTGTTCAAAGCCATCGACATGCTTCTTAAAAAATCTGAAGATTTGAAATACCTGATCCTTCCCGATAAACTCTGCTTTCCCTATATCTTCAGGTTTGGTAGCATCAAAGCCGGCGATTCGGGTTATATTTATATTGTATTCATCCCTCAGAACAGAATTCCCCCAAAAAATCCGATCCTGTCCTACAAAAAGTTTCTCCTCTGCGATAATATCGTTCCATGGAGCTGAGGACGCTGCGAACCAAACAACCGATTCCTTTGTATCTCCAGGTTTCACACCCCGTGCGACGGCTACCCCAGCTCTGTCGAGAAACTTCTCAATGTTGACATTCCCTAACCTGAACATCTGTCCCATGGGTTGCAGAAGTCCATCTTGAAAGCGGCCTTTCTCAAACGGCAATTCTGTGGCCACATAGATATCGGCATCCCCTGAACAGTCCAAATAGACTTTGGCGTGTAACTCGAAAGTATCACCTTTGCTGAATAACCTGACTCTCTCTATGGCTGATTTCGAGGAATCCATCACCAAACTGCGAAAGGTGCACTGGGGAAGAAGTTTCACTCCACTTTCTTTAAGCATTTTAAGGAAGACAATCTGGAGAAGGTCTTCATTAACTGGGGTGACTTTTGAGATCTGTGCGTTACTGACACTCACCGATCCAGGAGTCCCCCCGATAAGTTTCAGACGCTCGACGATCTCCCCCGCGATACCGTCGATGCACTGTTCTCCACGGAAATCATAAAAGCTATGAAGGCTCAACCCCAAACTGGCATTTCCTCCAATGAAGGGGTTTTTCTCCACAAGGATCACTCTGGCTCCCAACCGTGCTGCCGCAATAGCTGCAGCGATTCCGGCCGGTCCGGCACCAATGACACCAACATCTCCTTCAAAGAGCATGTGTTTCCCCCTATTCTTGCAGATTAACCCCTTGAGATGAGAGAAGTTTCTGAAGCTTCAATACATCGAGTTTCCTCGGTGAAATTCCCTCTCTCACGGAGAGCGCAGCAGAAGCTCCAGCAGCTTGTCCCGTACCCATGCAACATGTTTGGACCCTTGTCCACGCATCGGCACTATGGTCGGCGGAAATAGGACGACCAGCAATAAGTAGATGTTCCATACCTTTGGGTAAGAGACAATCGTAGGGTACGTTTACCCAGTGAAGCTCATCGATAAATCCACGGTGTCGTTTGTCATACACCGAACCCTCTGTTGCATCGGGACTATGGACATCCCCACCTGGGGTGATACGGGTCACACTTCTTGCAACCACACGCTCAAATTTCCGCTTCGCTGCTATATCTTCCTCCGTCAAAATGTAGTCCCCGATCACATGACGCGTCTCTCTGACCCCCAACATGGACGCGGAATCGACAAGGAAGCTATTCTCAAAACCGGGAAGGTATTTCTTGAAGACATCGATTAATTGCATCATTTGCTTTCGAGCCTGTAATTCGCCTCTCGTAATATCACGAGCGTTGGTTCCATCCACTCCATATACGCGCGTCGTATTGATCATCCCGAGAGAGGTCTTCTTCGACAAACATTCAATGCGAACATAGTGGATATCCGGATCGAGTTCTCCTCTTTTTTTCGCCTCCTCTACCAGACTGAAAAAGCCGACGAGGCGATAAAAATCCTTCTCCGGAAGAATGACATGTTTATAAGGATCAGGAGTGAAGTCGGAGGGATTTCCTTTCACATACTGGAGAAGTTTTTCGACATTAATTCCGCCGATCCGAAAAAGAAGCGTCATGGGCCGCATCCTCCCATCATATTCT
>CAZFJD010000410.1:0-2329 GCA_964518775.1 uncultured Syntrophaceae bacterium | reverse complement strand
TTCCGGCTTTAGGTGAGGGTTAGGGTTACGAAGCCCGTATGGTCTAACGTTAGAGGGTTACGTGAAGTACTTAAGACGAACACCGTCACCGAATTACGAAACGGGCATCGATACCGTGACCGTGGGACAAAACTCCTATTTACCTTCTACATAATTTTTAAACCCTCTATTTCAGGGGAGGAACTATGTATCAAAAAATTTTGAAGGACCTGATTCGACCCAAGCGGTTGGAAGTGGAGAAAGAAACATTAACATCCTCTTATGGAAAGTTCGTCGCTGAACCCTTTGAGAGGGGATTTGGCATCACCGTTGGAAACTCTCTTCGACGTGTCCTCCTCTCTTCCCTGCAAGGAGGAGCGATCACATCGGTCAAGATCGACGGGGTCCTCCATGAATTTTCAACGATCCCGGGGGTCAAGGAGGATGTGACCGAAATCATCCTCAATCTGAAAGAGGTGAGGTTAAAACTTCACACGGAGGGCCCTAAAACAATTCGGGCGAAGACCGAAGGTCCCAAGATTCTGAAGGCAGGGGATTTCCACACGGGTGACGCTGTTGAGATACTCAATCCGGAGCACCATATCGCTACCCTTTCAAGGGATGCGAAACTCTCCATGGAGATGATGGTAAAGATGGGAAGAGGTTATGTTCCCGCAGAGCGCAACAAGGAGGAAAATCAGCCCGTCGGGACGATCCCCATGGATGCTATCTTCTCCCCCATCAGAAAGGTGAACTATACGGTGACGAATGCCCGCGTCGGGCAGATCACGGATTATGACAAGTTGACCTTGGAGGTCTGGACAGATGGAAGCTTAAGCCCGGAGGAGGCTGTGGTTCATGCCGCCAAGATTCTAAAAAACCAACTCTCCATTTTCGTCGCTTTTGAGGAGGAAGAAGAAGAGATGGAGGTTTCTCCAGAGCAAGACGAAGCTGCAAGATTGAACGAAAATCTCTTTCGCAGCGTGGATGAGTTGGAGCTCTCCGTCCGGTCTGCCAACTGTCTGAAACATGCAAACATCAAGTTGATCGGGGATCTGGTACAAAAGACGGAAGCAGAAATTCTGGCGACGAAGAATTTCGGCCGAAAATCGCTCAACGAGATCAAGGAGATCTTGTCCGAGATGGGACTCAGCTTAGGGATGAAGCTGGAAAATTGGCCGTCGAAGAACGCAGAAGAGGAGATGGAATCAGGAACTGTCAGATAGGGAGGAATGGATGAGGCATCGCGTCGCTGGCAGAAAATTAAGTCGCCATACTCAACATCGGAAATTAATGTTCCGCAACATGTTGGTTTCGTTCCTTCGACATGAACGGATCAAAACGACACTGGCTAAAGGGAAAGAACTGAGAGGTTGGGCAGATAAGATCATCAGCCTTGGAAAGAAGGGAACGCTCCACGCCAAGAGACAAGCCTTCGCCATTCTTCGTGATCAAGGGATTGTTAAGAAACTCTTTGAGCAGATCGTTCCTCGGTTCAAAGATCGAGAAGGAGGTTATACACGAATCTATAAGATGGGATGGCGGCAGGGGGATGGGGCTCCTCTTTCTCTTATAGAGTTGACCACCTCTCCATCGGCGGAGCCCAAAAAGAAATCACCCGTGAAAAAAGCCAAAGAGGTCCTCGAAAAGGTCGTTCCCAAACGGAAACCAAAGGAGGAGAAGAAAGAGAAAGAAAAGGGAAAAGAGAAAAAAGAAAAGAGGGTCAAGAAAGAAGAAAAGGAACCTCCGAAGGAGAAGAAGGAAAAACCGAAGAGGGAAAAAAGCAAATAACGATTCACCCTTGCTTGATGAAGGCCCTATGCTGAAAGGTATAGGGCCTTTTTATTTTGGAAAAACATCACCGGTGAACCACCGGTGATCAATTAGTGTCAAGAAAATCTCGTGGAGCCAGAGGACCCGCAGGAGGAATCTGAACCCTTTGAGGAGGAGAAGCACGAAAAGAGTTTCTCAGGCCCCCGCTCTCTGCAATAGGGACAGACCAGCCCCTCTCCCCCCTCATCCAGTTTTTGAATCTTCTCAAAAATCTCTCCACATTTCCGACAGCGATACTCATAGATAGGCATTGTTTTCCCCTTCAAATAATTAATGTCAAATGCCAAAGCTCATCCTTCGACAGGCTCAGGATGACGGTTTGAAAATGCTGAAGAATGAAACCATGGTGAGCTTGTCGAACCATTGCTTTTGAACTTTGACATTCATTTGAAATTTGGAATTAAGATTAAACAACTTCGTATCCTGCTTCTGCAATGGCCTTTGCAATTCGGTCGGAGGCCACCTCCTTCGTATTATCAAACCGGACCTCCCCGTTTGCAAGGTCTACCTGAACATT
>CAZFJD010000409.1:0-2393 GCA_964518775.1 uncultured Syntrophaceae bacterium | reverse complement strand
GGCTTCTCTGATCCATATTCTGATCTTTGCTTTCTTGGGGATGGGTCCTTCCCGAAAGAATTGTTTCATCCTTGTATCAAGTTTTTCAGGGTCTTCGATGGCAAGGGCGGAAACCGAATGGACTCCTACTTTCTCCAATAACCAGAGATTTTCGATCCCCATTCCTTTTAACTGAACCAATCGAGCTTTTTCAATCCAGAGGATCAGTCTCCCTTTTGGAACGAGGAGGCGGAGCGCCAACTCCTCTCTTTCCTGTTTATCCTTTGTTTTCAAGATAAGATCATCTAAAGTGGCAATCCCCACTCTCGGTAATTCTTTTCGATATTGGAGGTCGATCCAGTAGGCATCCTGGAGGCCGGCTTCAAAGGAGTCAACGGTTTTGAAATCGATCGCCCTAAAAATAAGAATGGAGAAACTTGCCATCAGGATAGCTGTTAAAATCACCGTAAGGGATCTTGTCTTTTTTTCAGGATGGAGACGATAAGCCGACTCCTCCCACCCCCTTTGGAAACGAAAGAGAGAGATGAAATTATACATGACGTAGACCTGAACGGCGAAAGGAGGAAATCCCAGAAAACCGAGAACAGGCATTTCAAATCCTTTCGTTTCTTCAAAAAAGGGAATAGTATAGACCCATTTTGAAAAGGCCCAAAAGTTCCAGAACTCCCAGAGAAGCCCACAGATCAATCCGGCGGTGAGGAGGAGATAAATTTTTCTCGGATTTCCATCTTCTAAATCTTTGAGGAGGGATTTTCCTCCAAAACGATAGTTGAAGGGCTCCAAGAGAAAGACGAATCCTACCCAGATGAGAGGAAAGAAGTATTCTGGCACAAGTACAGAGGAGACGAGGGAGAGAACACCCAAGAGGATGAACACTCTATGTCCTTCTTGGGAAATTACCGTCCTTTTTATCGGGGATTCCCTAAACACGACGACCGCTTCCAACAATTCAGTTGTCTCGAATATTCCTGGAAGGACTGTCCCGTAGGCGACCGCATAACCTAACCATCGCTCAACAGTGGAGTTCGGCAGATTGATATAGTACCAATTTTCAAGAGAGAGATTGGCTGCCTCAAAGATCAGCCAGATGAAGATGGACCAGGGAATCATCAGGAGGAATTCTTTGGTGCGATTGAAGATGAGTGAGTTTCCTTTTAAACGGTAAATGATCGCATCGATTGTGAGGATGTATGACCACCAGGCAAAGCAGTAAAACCAACTGTAAAACGGCTCGATTTTCTTTAAATGGAGGATTTCCGAAAGAATCAGAAGGATAATTCCAATAATTCCATGAAGAGGAAAGGGCTTCTTCATCAGAACCTCATTTAGCACATTCATGAGAGCGCTGAAGAACTGCTACATGCTCTCTTGATTACAGAGATTTCGATAGAAGATTACACAGATTTTCTTTATTTTTCAATGCACTGCGCATCTGTGTGGTCGTTTCTAATCGATGTAATTAAAGATTTCTGGACTTCTTCAGAAGTCTCTTAGGGCCTCTTAACAATTGGTGGCCTTCGGTGGTGCCACTCAGTGGCCTGCTCATAGGCATGGGCAGCCCGTAAGACCGTCTCCTCATCAAAAGGACGTCCTACAAGTTGCAGGCCGAGGGGAAGGCCATCATCCGAAAAACCGCAGGGCACAGTAATCGCAGGAAAACCATTTAGATTAAAGGGTCGGGTATACTGGGTCAAAAGGGAGATGACATTCACACTTTTGTCTCCCACTTTCACCTCAGTCGCACCGATCGGAAATGCAGTTACCGGCAAGGTCGGCCCCACAAGGAGATCCACCTTTTTAAACAAATCGAGACTGTGACGATAGAAGAGGGTGCGGCCACGCTGTGCCTGAATATAATCTGTGGCAGAGATAAAAATCCCTGCCTCCAAACGGATACGGACTGGTGGATAGATCTGAGGGGCATTTTCTCTGATCAGCTTCGCATGATAGGCGGTGGCCTCAACCATCTGAATGATGCTTGCAATCGACATTGCGTAGTGATAAATGGGCCATGAAATTTCAGAGACAATTGCCCCCAGTTCTTCCAGTTTCTTAATCGCGGTCCACACGGATTCCTTCACGTAGGTCTCAATGGGGACTTCAAAATATTCTTTGACCACTCCCACCCGCACGCCTCGGATGTCACCGGTAAGGGCTTTGGTGTAGTCAGGGACCGGAAGGTTGAGAGAGGTGGGATCATTGGGATCGTATCCAGCAACTGCGTTCATGGCCATGGCGCAATCTTCGACGGTGCGGGTCATTGGGCCGGGATGATCCTGACTCCAGGCAAGGGGTGTAATGCCATGTCGACTGAGGCGCCCATAAGTGGGTTTGAGGCCTACCAAGCCGCACAGAGCACCTGGAATGCGAACAGACCCTCCGGTATCACTGCC
>CAZFJD010000408.1:0-2451 GCA_964518775.1 uncultured Syntrophaceae bacterium | reverse complement strand
TATCTCCAGGCCATATTACCCACCTTATGAATGGTTAAAGGGTTGAAGGATGTTAATGAATGGCCTTTGTCATGATAGGAAAGTACTAAAACATAAGGAAAAAGTCAATATCACAAGGAATTTGCATTGGGTTTGCCTTTGGATAGCTAACTCTATATAGCATTTGTCGTTCTACCTACTAAAGTCGGAAATGCAACTAAGACAAGAAGAAGATAAAGCATCATGCTCCCACTCTTGGAAAGACCGTTTTCTTTAAGTAATCGACGATCCGTTCAACTTCTATTCTGATTTCTTTGTTCTGTCTGCTGGAAGGGGATTTCAGATCACCTCTCAGCCTTTTCTCGTAGACTCCAACCCTTTCCGCTTTTTCAAGAAATGGTTTTGGAAGTTCATCGTCCAATTCAATCCCGTTCATCACTGCCCAAGCCAACGTCCAGGCCCGGGCCACGTTCAAAATATCATATCCCCCTCCGCCCAGGGCTACCCATCGCGGGGCTAACTCCTTGATTCTCCGAACGACCCTTTCGAAGCCGAGAATGGAGAGATGAAGGTTAGTCAATGGATCGTTATAAAAGGTATCCACGCCTAACTGCGTAACCACCACATCGGGTTGAAAGGCATGGACGAGCGGCGGAACAATCTCTTCAAAGGCCCAGATGTAAACTTCATCATCCGTATAGGCAGGAAAGGGAAGGTTCACAGCATATCCTTCCCCTTCTCCTTCTCCAATCTCATACTCAAAACCGGTTCCTGGAAATAGGGTGTAGCCAGTCTCATGGAGCGAGATTGTCAGCACCCTATTGGTCTGATAGAACGCCTTCTGCACTCCGTCTCCGTGGTGGGCATCGATGTCGATATAAGCTACTCTCTTGCCCTGATCTAAGAGTTTCAAGATCCCGATCACTGGATCATTGACATAACAGAATCCAGAAGCCCTCGATCTCATGGCATGGTGAAGGCCTCCGGCAATGTTGAAGGAAATCTCTCCTTTGCCGCTCACTACAAAATCGACTGCCTGAAGCGTTGCCCCGGTTACCAGGAGGGACCAATTGTAAAGTCCCGGAAAGATGGGGTTGTCTCCTGGCCCAAGTCCGTATGCATATGCGTCCTCCCTTAAATAGCCCTCGCTGGCCTCTTTTAATAGAGTCAGATACTCCCTACTATGGAAAACGGCCAGATCCTCTTCCTCTGCCTCTCTGGTGAGCACGGTTTGAACAGAAGGCAAAGCCAAGAGTCCATAGTCATGGATCAGTTCGTAGGTCAATTTGAGTCGGATAATCTTTAGAGGATGGGTTGGTCCATAATCATAATCGAGGTAGGCATCGGTGTAGATGAAGGCATTCGTCATTACCTTAGTCTCAGTTCCTGGTGATTGTGATAGTGAAAGATATGAGAAAATGTAATTTCACCATCACCAGACACCATCACTATCACATTCTAAAGATTGAGATAGTCTAATACCGCATCTTTCTTGGGTGGCAGAGAAACGGGTTTTTGGGAGACCCGTATGGCGATGTCTGGATCCTTAAGTCCATGCCCTGTGATCGTCAGGGCCACCACATCTCCTTTTTTAAAAAAGCCCATTCGATCGAGCTTGATCACGCCAGCGAGAGAGGCTGCGGAGGCAGGTTCGCAGAAGATCCCTTCAAGGCTGGCCATCATCCGATAGGCCTCAAGGATTTCGTCGTCGCTTACCGTATCGATCAAACCTCCGGATTCATCTCGCGCGGCTACTGCCTGTTTCCAGCTTGCGGGATTTCCGATTCGGATGGCCGTGGCAATGGTCTCTGGATGTTCAATCACTTTTCCTCTGACAATGGGGGCTGCACCCTCTGCCTGGAATCCCAACATCTTTGGAAGGCTATCGGCTCTATTCTTCTCCCAATACTCTTTGTACCCCTTCCAATAGGCAGTAATATTCCCAGCATTTCCAACGGGAAGGCAATGGTATGTAGGTACAAACCCTAAGTGATCGATAATCTCAAAGGAGGCCGTCTTCTGACCTTCAATCCGATAGGGGTTGAGCGAGTTGACCAATGTGACCGGTTCTGTTTCCGAGATCTCTCTAACGATCCGAAGGGCCTCATCAAAGTTCCCTTCGATTTGAATGACCTGAGCGCCGTGAGCCATCGCCTGAGAAAGCTTCCCGAGAGCGATCTTCCCTTCGGGAATAAGGACATACGCCCTCATTCCCGCCTTCGCTGCGTAAGCTGCTGCTGATGCAGAGGTATTTCCTGTTGAGGCACAGATGACCGCTTTGGAAACCATCTCTTTAGCCATGGAGACAGCCACGGTCATCCCCCGGTCCTTGAATGAGCCCGTGGGGTTGATCCCCTCATACTTAAAGTAGAGGTCAATCCCTGGGGTCACCTCTCTTGCAATCCGAGAAGAAGGGATAAGAGGAGTATTCCCCTCCAGGAGCGTAATAATGCATTCTTCCTTTCTCACCGG
>CAZFJD010000407.1:0-2451 GCA_964518775.1 uncultured Syntrophaceae bacterium | reverse complement strand
CTTCACATCGTTTTATGCCTTTTTCCTTTTCGCATCGAAGGCGGATATCTCTTCCATGATGGCAAGGATCGTTCTGGCATTGTCATAAACAGGAGTATCCACCATCTTTCCCTGATAGGTTACAGCGGCTGCACCTTTGGCTATTCCTTCCTCTTCAAAGACCTTCACCACGCCCTTTGCCCATTCAACGTCCTCCGGCGCGGGCGTATAAATTCTGTGAGAAGGTTCGATTTGACTGGGATGAATGAGCATCCTTCCTTCATAGCCCAATTGCCGGCCGAAACGTGTGCTCTTCTCAAAGGCCTCTGTATCCTTGAAAGCCACGAATGGGCAATCGATGGCGATGCATCCGGCAGCCCTTGCAGCGACAGCCGTGTGGGCTCGGGCATAAAATTGCTCTTCCCCCTCGATGGTGAGCTTGACCCTCATATCCTTGGTGTAGTCCACGGCTCCAAAGATTAGAGAGTTAACTCGCTTGCTGGCAATGGCTGATGGATACGCGTTCATCACCCCTTTGGCCGTTTCGATGAGAAGCTGGATGGCGATACTACCCACCTTCAAGCCTCTCCTTCTTTCAAGTTCTTCAAGTTTCCAATCGAGACGCTGGACGTGGTCCGGACCACCGCATTTGGCCAGACAAACTCCTGAGAGTCCCTCATGGACAATTGCCTCAAGATCGTCATTCGTCATCAACGTCTCCCAGTTGTTAATCCGGACGTAGATGGTGGATCCTCCTGATCCTGCGAATTTGAGATTCTCTCGGCTCATTTCCCGTGCTCTTGGCTTTTCGGCGGGTGGAACCGAATCTTCAAGGTCTAAAGTAATAATGTCAGCTGGAATTTCAGGGGATTTCGAAATCATCTTTTCATTGTTTCCAGGAACATAAAAAACAGATCTCATGACAGTCATCGTAATACCTCCTCTTAGTTTTTAATACAAATGAATTAAACTGGAGTGTCATTGCGAGTGAAACGAAGCAATCTCAGATAATCAGATTGCCACGCCCTACGGGCTCGCAATGACAATAAAAAATTTTATTGCGTTTGAAGGAGTCGTTTCACGGTTGGAGCAATTTCATCAGGACGATCGACCACGTGAACGCCGGCTTCTTTAAGGGACTTAATCTTATCCTTCGCTGATCCCCTGCCCCTCTCGATAATACTACTCGCGTGGGAGAATCGCATGCCTTCCGGAGCCCAGGCACCAGCGACATAGACCACAAGAGGTTTAGTAAATCTTTTCTGCCTAACAGCCTCTGCCGCTTCTTCTTCATAGGGCCCACCAATCTCCCCAAAGATGGCAACCGCCTTCGTGTCTTTATCCGCCTCAAAAAGGGGTAGAATATCTCCAAACGACATCCCTAAAACCGGCTCCGTTCCGACATGCAGGACTGTGCTCACACCGAGGCCTGCCTCTTTAATGGCCCAAGGAACCGTCCCTGATTGTCCTCCACTTCTCGAGATCACGCCTACAGGGCCTGGTACAAAAACCCTCTTTGCAAACTCAGGGGTTCCTCCAAGCCATCCAGCAGCCGCGATTCCAGGGCTTATGATTCCGATGGAACCTGGTCCTAACAACCGAGCTCCTTTCAACTTTGCATAGGCCATCATCTCCAAGATGTCATAAAGGGGAACCCTTTCAACCGGCATGACGATGAACTTAATTCCAGCGTCCAAGGCCTCCAGAACAGCATCTTTGAGACCAGGCCCAGGGACAAAGGTGACGCTGGCATCGATGGGTCCTTTTGCCCTGACCGCTTCTTCAACCGTGTTGTAAACTGGTATCCCAGAAACCTCTTCTCCACCCCTACCGGGCGTCACCCCTGCCACAACCTTCGTGCCGTAGCCCTTCATAAATCCGGCTCGCGCTGAACCTTCCCTTCCCGTAATTCCCTGAACTAAGATCGTTGTATCTTTTTCAAGCAGTATCGCCATTTTTCCACCCCTCTTTATGAAAGTGAGAGTCCACGTTTCTTTAAGTACTCCTCTAATCCGGCGATTGGAGCCTCTATCTTGATCGCTTTGTTCCCTCTAAACCAACACTCATATTCACACGCCAAGCATTCGGTGCCCACTCTTTGAGCATATTCCGCATCGCCTCCAAGTGCAGGTTTACCATCTTTGATCACCAAAATACCTCGATCATAGAGTTTGCATCCTGCAGCGCATGCGTGCGTCTTGCAATCGACACATTTGCTCTCATCGATGATGACTCTAATTGTCCTCTCCCTGAATTCCATGAGCTCACCCCTCCTTTACCCCGTGCAAATGGTTTAAACTCTAAACACTAAGCTCTAAATCCTAAACAAATCCAAAATCTAAAACTCAAAAAATTATTTTGACTTATCAACGGCTGAACCAAATATCTTCCCAGTAATATGGTTTTGAGTTTTGAGCTTTGTGCTTTGGACATTTAACCCTTCGATAAGACTCAGGGCCATGAGCCTGTCGA
>CAZFJD010000406.1:0-2453 GCA_964518775.1 uncultured Syntrophaceae bacterium | reverse complement strand
TTGTCTTGACTGGACTCCCATTGAAATTCTCCCATGCACCATGGGCCAGTGGATTGATGCATTTTCTCGGAGGGGCAAGGATGGCAGGGTTGATCCATCGGATCTGTGCAGCCATTACCTTTGCTTACTTTGGGACCACCCTCGTCTATATCTTCTACTTCCTCTTCTTTAAAAAGATGAAGGGAAATCCCAACCCGCTTCAGAGACTTTTTGGGCCAGATTCCCTCTGTCCCCGCTGGAAAGATGTTCAAGATATCATAGGGAGTATCCGCTGGTTTCTTAACAAAGGACCCAAACCCCAATTTGACCGATGGACTTACTGGGAGAAGTTCGACTTCTTTGCCGTTTTTTGGGGGATGTTTGCCATCGGGCTTTCCGGATTGATGCTCTGGTTTCCAGAGTTCTTCACCATCTTCCTCCCGGGATGGATACTCAATATTGCGTCGATCGTCCACTCGGATGAAGCGCTCTTGGCCTCCGGCTTCATCTTTACTGTCCATTTCTTCAATACCCATTTCCGACCTTCCAAGTTCCCGATCGATACGGTCATCTTCACAGGGAGATTTCCTAAGTATGAATTGGTGGAGGAGCGGTCGGACCAGTATAAGCGTATGCTGGCAGAGAGGACGTTGGAGACCTATCGGGATAAGTATCCCAGCGTGATGGCCGATCTCTTCTCAACGGTCGTGGGATTTGCCATGCTGGCGATCGGGCTTCTCTGCATCTTCCTGATTGGCTGGGAGTTCCTTGGATAAAAAGTCATTAGGTCATTGGGTTATTCAGTCATTGAGTTATTAAAAGCCTTAATGACCGAGTGACTCAATGACTCAGTGACCAATTATTTGGAAATTTTGCAGCCGATCTTTTCAAGGTAGGCGAGGTAATTGAAGACCGGACTCTGGTCTTTGGTGTGGCAGTTTCGGCAGACGCCGAGGGTGACCTTTCTCTCTATCCCTCCTTTTCCTGGATGTCCTTTTCCTTCTCCATGACAAGCTTCACATTGGACGCCTCGAAGGTAGAAAGGGATCTCCTCTACGGTCGCATATTCTGCTATTTTACCGTAACCCGTGGAGTGGCACATGAGACACTCCTCCTGGGCATATTTGGGCGAAGCGACGATGGTTTGGGAAGCCTTCGCATGTTTGGTCTTGAGCCAATTTCTGTAGTTCACTTCGTGGCACTTCTTACAGGAGATTGCTCCCACAAAGGAACTATCCTTAGGAATTCGAGCAATCATCTCTTTCTCTGAAAGCTCCTTTTCAGGCGGGGCCGCCACTTTTGGCTTATATAACTTTGCTGACTCGGCCCGGTAGACCTCCACTCCTTTGATGATTTTTGGGTCGTCCTCGATGGAGAGTTGGACAGGAATGGCGTGGTGTCTGTAAAAATTCTTATCTTCCATGGCGAGGAGATTCTTTTCTAATTCCTTCTGCTTCGCTTCTAAGAACTTCAGTTCTTTTAGCTTCATCTCCTCCTGCTTTCCAGCCTTTGCCATTTCGGATTTGATCTGCATTGACCGGGCGATCAGCCTTTCCAGTCTCTTCTCCATCTCATCCCGTTCGCTCGAGATCAGGAATTTGATGGGCTTCCTTGTATCGTAGAAGGCATAGTCAATGCGACCTAAATATCCTCCCCTGGGTTCCAATCGATAAATGGGGACCTCGTTCACCCTTTCCAGTACAGCCTTCTTCGCTTCCCCCCCTCCTCCCAGAATCAGGTCGATCTGAGGGTTTTCCCTGGCTAATTTCTTATCCTTCGACTCACCCAGTTGAGAGAGGACGATAATGAGGTCACAATATTCCCTCAAGCTTTTAATTATCGCTTTTGATGTGGATAGAGGTTCAAGAATGGTCACTCCAGGCTCCCGCTCCTGAAGGGTGGGGTTGAACAGATTATCCATAAGTCCAAAGATCCCCACTTTGAGGCCGGCGACCTCTTTGATCACATGGGGTTTAAAGATCGTCTTCTGACTCTTTTTCTCGACAAGGTTTGCGGAGATGAATGGGAACCTCGCCTTTTGGCTTACGTCGGAGAGAAACTTAAGCCCCATCATCAAATCCTTCTCACCAATATTGACCACGTCATATCCCATCTCATTATAGGATTGAATGAGGAGATCGACACGGAGGAGGGCATCTCTCCGTTTGGTCTCTGTTTGAGGAGGTTTTCGAAAGAGGAGGTTTCCAGTGTCGAGGAGGAGGATCTTTCTCCCTTCTTTCTTCATCTGGGAGAGGAGGGTGAACTTCTTAGCGACACCGCCAAGAGGACTCCTGAATCACCCGCAAGGCTCGACTTCACCCATCACATCATTCGTATAGACGATGCTGAATTGGGTTTTAGGTGCGCTGAATAGGGGAGAAGGATGAATTTGAATAAGAATCAAAGCTGTGCATAAAGAAATTATGATTTTTCTCAACCTCATGGTTAAAGTGCCTCCCTTTTGTCATTCCTGC
>CAZFJD010000405.1:0-2463 GCA_964518775.1 uncultured Syntrophaceae bacterium | reverse complement strand
ACATAAAACCTGGACCCTATAACTTATTCAATTTATTTGCGAGACGGCGCACTAGTTCCGGTGAATACCTGTTCAACCGATGAGGAGGAAGAAATATCTGTCCCCTTTCATTGGTTTATTTCTCAAGAGATGGCTTTGCTATGTCGATGAGATGCATTCACTTGCTGGAGGTCTCTCTTTCTCAGAGAATCGAATTCTTCCAGTCTCAATCCCTTCCAAGAGATATTCAGCCGTGGTCATCACCTTCGTCTTGGCCTCCCACGGGACACCCTGTTTCAAATTATGTTTACAAGAGAGACAGTCTGTAAGGAGGATATCTGCCTTCACCTCTTCTGCCTCCTTCACTCTCCTTCGGGCAATCTCCCTTGAGAATTTTGGATAAAACCCTCTTACCCCTCCTCCAGCTCCGCAACAGAGGGATTCGCGATGGTGATGTTCCATCTCGACCCAATGACCTCGAAGGCCATTCAAGAGGTCTCTCGGTTCTTCAAAGGACCCAAGCCCTCTTCCTAAGTGGCAGGGATCATGATAAGTCACCGTTTCTGGATCATCCTTCATGGAAGTGAATGAGAAATTTTCAGAAAGGAATGAGAGAAGCGATTTGAAAAGAAGACCGCTTTTATACTCCTTATCAAATTCGAGAAAGGTTTTAAGACAAGTGGGGCAGAGGAAGAGGACCTCTCGACCTCCGGCCTCCTTTATCCTCTCTATATTCTGCCGGATATGATCTGGATTCGGGCTCGAACCGGTTTCCTCCTTCGCGGCTTCACAACAGATCTCATCGATCAATGTGAAATCGATACCCAATCTTTGGAGAAGTTCGATCACTTTGGCTGTCGTCTCGCTCTCCATCGTTATTCCAACACAGCCGATGTAGACCACCACAGGGGATTCCTTTTTAAGAGAAGGGAACGAAGCTTTTTCCATCTCTACGTAAGGTGTTCCATATTGATCGATCATCTTCTGCAGTTGCGTGACCTCATCGAGTTGAGCATGGGTTTCAGGATCCTCCAGGCTCAATCTTCTCAGGCCCTTAAGCCTCTTGCCAGCATCGATATCCACGGGACAGACCTCTCCACAAAGCCCACAGGTGGTGCAGAGGAAGAGTCCATCTTCAACCCCTTTCCGTATCCCTCTCTGAAGAGAGGTGAGGGCCACTCCTCTTCCGCCCAACATCCCATCCGTTCCGAAGAGAGGACCGACGGTGTTATAAGCTGGACAGTCGAGAAGACAATTTCCACAACCGATACAATCGAGAAGATCCGAGAAATCCTCCATCTCATTCAAAATCTGCCTTCTTCCATTGTCCAGAAGGACGATCACCACTTCCACGGGTTCATGCACCCCATAAAAAAGCTGCTTCTCGATATCTGACGATTTGGATCTTCCGGCCACGATATCGATAAAGGCTGGGAAAAGGGTGCCCGTGGCTAAAAAGGTTTCCAATCTCGCCATGACGATGGCATCTTCTAAAGAAGGGTAGACTTTATCGATGGAAGTGATAATGATGTGTTTCTCCCTTAATCGAACACGCGTGACATTCCCTTCATTGTGGATGATTAATACCGCTCCTTCTTCAGCAGCAATCGCATTGGCGCCTGTGATACCCACCTTTGCCTTCTGCAGATACGTTTCAATATCATCCTTCACCGCTTGCATCTCGCTCTCTGGAATAGGTGGAATCTCTCTGTTGAGGTGCTTCGAGAGAATTTGAGCATAGTCAAAACGGGAGAGATGGCAGGCCGGTCCGGTATAGTGAGAGGCCCGGCCACCCGCGATCTGAATGATTCGATCACCGATATCTGTCTCGATGACCTCGATGCCACTCTGGACGAGAAAGGGAGTCAGCCCAATCTCCTTAGAGACATTCGACTTCGATTTGACCACGAGCCGCTCGGCACCAATCTCCTGAAGCAGAACGCCACAAGCCTCCTTTGCATCCTTCGCCTCAATCACCTTAAAGCGATTCTTTTCCAGGCGGGAGATCGCCTTTTGCAAGAGATCCCAGTTTCCCACACACTCAGAGCGAATCCGTTTCACCCTTTCTTTGATCTTCTCAAAGTCATCCATCAAAGGAAGGTTTTCTTTCTGGCGGCTGCGCGTCTGTTGAAAGGCCCGCCTCTGATTTTCCAACTCGGATCGCTTCAACTTCTTTCTTAAATCGTCATACTGCTTCTGAATTAGCCCCATCACAGTACCTTCTTAGGTCATTATGTCATAGAGTCATAGCGTCAAAATTAAGAAACCTAAGACCATTTATCTATAATGAACGTCATGAGTAAGTCCACGTTCGCGTGGTGTCATTGCGAACGGAGTGAAGCAATCTTATGAGATTGCCACGCCTGCGTGCCGAAACCGTGGAGCAAGTCAGGATTAGTGAGTCACTTCGGCGTGCAGGCACGTCGCTTTGCTCCTCGCATGTATGAAAGCGCTGCTTTTGTCAAGAGGGATCGATGAGTTTAT
>CAZFJD010000404.1:0-2466 GCA_964518775.1 uncultured Syntrophaceae bacterium | reverse complement strand
TATTTGACATGGATCAGGGTTTATTATATTTTTAGACCATCATTCTTTAAGAGGAGAGGAGAAGTTGATGGAGTACGAACCGATCATCGGTTTGGAAGTTCACGCTCAACTGCTCACAAGATCGAAAATGTTTTGCGGCTGCTCAACCACTTTTGGAGAGGAACCGAATACATTGACCTGTCCGGTATGCACTGGACAGCCTGGTTCTCTGCCGGTGGTAAACCGAAAGGCCGTAGAATTTGCGATCAAATTGGGGTTGGCTACCAGCTGCCGAATTGCACCTTACAGCCTCTTCGCCCGAAAGAACTATTTCTATCCAGATCTCCCCAAGGGGTACCAGATCTCAATGTATGAGCATCCTTTGGCTGTCGATGGCCTTATTGAAATCATCAACCAAGGCCAGAAGAAGCGGATTCATATCATTCGAATTCATATGGAGGAGGATGCAGGGAAATTGAAACATGGTGAGACGCCCGAGACGGCTCCATTCAGTTATGTCGATTTCAATCGAACCGGAGTCCCTCTGGTTGAGATCGTGAGCGGACCAGATATTCGGTCACCCCAAGAGGCAGGGGACTATTTGAGAGAATTGCGAGCCATCCTCCAATATCTTGAAATCTCAACAGGAAATATGGAAGAAGGGAATTTCCGATGTGACGCCAATGTCTCCGTCAGGCAAAAAGGCCAAAAGGAATTCGGGACGAGAACGGAGTTGAAGAATATGAATTCCTTTCGCCATGTTGAAAAGGCATTGGAATATGAGATCAAACGTCAGATCGCTCTCTTAGAGGATGGTGAAGAGGTGATTCAGGAGACGAGGCTTTGGGATGCAGATCAAGAGATCACGGTTTCGATGAGAGGAAAAGAGGAAGCTCATGATTACCGTTATTTCCCGGACCCGGATCTGGTCCCATTGCGAATCGACGAGCCGTGGATCGAAGAGATTCGGAAAAGCCTTCCTGAACTCCCTATTCAAAAAAGGGAGCGATTTGTTGCGGAATACCAGATTCCCGAGTATGATGCTCAGATCCTCACCTCCACCAAGCCGCTTTCAGCTTTTTACGAAGAAACCACACGTCTCTTTCCAGAACCTAAGGCGGTAAGTAACTGGATGATGGGCGACCTTCTGAGGGAATTGAAGAAGGACGAAAGGGAGATCGATCAGTGTCCAGTCACACCCCTTCATCTGGCCGAAATGCTTAAGATGATCAAGGAAGGAACGATCAGCGGAAAGATCGCTAAGGATGTCTTTGAAGAGATGTACCGCACCGGTGAGCCGCCCGCTAAGATTGTCAAAGAAAAAGGTTGGATCCAGATCCTTGATGAGGCTGAGATCGCACGGGCCATCCAGAGAGTGGTGGATGCTAATCCGAAACTGGTGGATGATTATCAGAAGGGGAAGGAGAAACTCTTTGGTTTCTTGGTAGGGGAGGTGATGAAGGAGACCAAAGGGAAGGCCAATCCAAAACTGGTGAATGAGTTGTTGAGAAAGAAACTAAAAGGCTGAGGTTAAGGTTAAGCTAAATCTGTGTAATCGGGCTTTGGTAATCCCTGCCTGTCGGCAGACAGGGGTGTAATCAAATTATGAAATTTAAAACGATTGAATGGAAAGGAGACCGAATAAGGCTCCTCGATCAGAGGAGGCTTCCTGGTGAAGTTCGCTACGTCGATTGCAAGAATGCATCTTCTGTTGCAGAGGCGATTCGGAAGATGGCGATCCGTGGAGCACCAGCCATTGGAGTAGCTGCGGCCATGGGAATTGCCCTTGCCGCCAAGAAATCGCGATCCCGTCAGCCTGAGGTCTTCCGTCGAAAGATGGAGAAGGTCTACCAACAAATGAGACAGACCCGGCCAACTGCAGTCAATCTCTTTTGGGCTTTGGATCGGATGAAGAGGATATGGGAGGAGGTCTCTATTTTTGATGTTGAAGAAGTGAAGGAGAGACTGGAGGAGGAAGCTCTTCGAATCTTCGAAAAGGATGTAGAGGTCAATCGTAAGATCGGGGAGAACGGAAAGATCCTTATCCATGACGGAGACAGTGTTCTCACCCATTGCAATGCAGGTGGTTTGGCTACGGCTGGTTACGGCACAGCGTTGGGAGTGATCTATGCGGCCTGGGCTGAAGGAAAACGGTTTCATGTATTTGTGGATGAAACGAGACCGCTTCTTCAGGGGTCGAGATTGACGGCTTGGGAGTTATCTCGAGAGAAGATCCCTACCACGGTTTTGACTGACAACATGGCTGGATGGTTAATGAAGAAGGGGGAGGTCAACCTCGTTCTGGTGGGTGCAGACCGGATTGCTCGCAATGGAGATACTGCCAATAAGATAGGAACCTATGGTCTTGCTGTTCTCGCAAAATGGCATCACATTCCCTTTTATGTAGCAGCCCCGACCTCCACATTGGACACCTCCTTGACCTCGGGAAGGGATATTCCTATTGAAGAAAGGGCACCAGAGGAAGTA
>CAZFJD010000403.1:0-2471 GCA_964518775.1 uncultured Syntrophaceae bacterium | reverse complement strand
ACCATGGAAGCGACATCACTCTTCTGAGAACGACTGCCGTGCAAGATGGAAATGGATATGTGATCAATGGGGTGAAGACGTTCATCTCGAATGGAACAATGGCCGATTTTATCATCGTTCTCTGCCAGAGCGATCCTGAAGCAAAGCCCAGCTACCGAGGTCAGTCCACCCTGATTGTTGAAAAGGGAAGTAAAGGCCTTGAAGTGAGCGATCTCGGCGAGAAGATGGGCATTAAAATGACGGCGACAACAGAGATGTCTTTCGATCAAGTGAGGGTCGCTGAGGAGAATCTCATCGGGGCCCTTAACAGAGGTTTTTATCAAGTGTTGGAGTTCTTTGATGAAAGCAGAGTCATGGTGGCTGCTCAAGCACTGGGGATTGCTCAGGGAGCCTTCGACCGAGCAATCGACTATGCAAAGAAGAGGGAACAGTTCAGTCAGAAGTTGGTTGAGTTTCAGGTGACCCAGCATAAATTGGCCGATATGGCCACACAGATCGAAGCAGCCCGATGCCTGGTTTACAAAGCAGGTTGGAACTTTGACCAGGGGAGAATCGACCCAAAATTAACCTCCATGGCCAAGATGTATGCGGGTCGGGTGGCTGTGGATGTGGCACAGGAGGCCATCCAGATCCTGGGTGGTTATGGATACATGTTGGAATACGAAGTGGAACGATATTACAGGGATGCGAGGATCACTGAAATCTATGAAGGGACAAGGGAGATTCAAAAAAATACGATCGCCAGCGCGGTGATTGGAAAGAGAGGATAGGAGAAAGCATGAGAAAAGTGGGAATCGTTGGAGTCGGTCACGGTAAATTTGGAGTCAGATCAGATGCCTCCCTTCGAGAGCTTGTTTTTGAAGCGGTCAAGGCATGCCTGGATGATGCAGGCATTTCTCTCAAAGAGGTGGACAGCATGGTGACAGGTGTGGCAGGGGATGAGTTCGCCTTTAACATTCAACCCTCTGCACAGGTCCACGACTATATCGGTTTTTATCCAAAGCCTAACTTTCGTGTTGAAGGTGCCTGTGCCACAGGAAGTGTTGCCTTGAGAGTGGGATGGATGAATATTGCTTCGGGTTTGGCTGATATTGTTCTGGTCGTCGGTGTGGAAAAAATGAACGAACTTCCTACCAACATGGCCACTGAGATCATGGGAAGGGCAGGGGATGCCATTTGGGAATACCCATTCGGGACAACCTTTCCCGGTTACTATGCGATGATCGCAAATGCTCATATGGCTGAATTCAGAACGACAGAAGAACAGTTAGCTATGGTGGCGGTGAAGAATCATTATTATGGTACCCTCAATCCATTTGCCCATATGCAGAAGGAGGTCGATCTGAATAAGGCCCTGAGCTCCTTTACCGTGGCCTATCCATTGAAACTTTATGATTGTAGTCTGATTACAGATGGAGCAGCAGCCGTCCTCCTCGCCTCCGAGGAGAGAGCAAAAGCGATCTCGAAGAAACCGGTTTGGATAGCCGGACTTGGCTTGGCTACAGATTCAATGAGACTCGGTGATAGAAAGTCATTGACCTCTCTTCAAGCCTCTCGTGAAGCAGCTAAAACTGCTTATAAAATGGCAGGGGTTGGACCAGGAGATATTGATATTGCTACGGTCCACGACTGTTTCACCATTGCTGAGATTGTAGCTTATGAGGATCTCGGATTCTGTGAGAGGGGAGAAGGAGGAAAGTTGATTGAAGCGAAAGAGACTTATGTGGATGGTCGGATTCCAGTGAATGTGGACGGAGGACTGAAGGCGAAAGGCCATCCCCTTGGAGCCACAGGTGTGTCCATGGCAATTGAAGTCACAAAACAGTTAAGGGGAGAGGCAGGGCCAAGGCAAGTGAAAGATGCAGAGATCGGCTTGACCCACAATGTGGGAGGATCCGGGCAGGTAGCACTCATTCATATCTTCAGGAGGGGGTAGAATGGAATTCAGGAATTTTTCTCTTTTCATCAACCAGACGAAGGTAAGCCGGTTTGCTGACGAACTCGGAGCGGGAAAGATTATGTCTACCTTATGTAAGAGATGTGGCAAGCAATACTATCCTCCACAGGCTGACTGTCCATCCTGTATGGGAAGTGAGATGGAATGGAAAGAACTTAAGGCAGAGGGTAAACTCATTACCTTCACGAAGATTCATGTCCCTCCAGAACATTTCGCAGTTCGGCAACCCTTGATGCCCTTTTCGAGTGTCCAATTTGAACCCTGTCCGATCGGACTTTTGGAGGTCGAGGACGGTTTAAGGATCATGGGTTGGATACCCAAGGTCGATCTGAAAAAAATTCGGGTGGGGATGAAGATGAAGGCATCGCCACAAACCCTTCCTGACGGCAAACTGACAATCATCCTCGAACCAATATGGTGAAGTTATGAGTTCAGAGTTCGCAGTATAAAACTGAAATAGAAAAATTCTAAAGTCAAATTTGATAATGCGTTTGTATTAGTAACGACCCCTGCC
>CAZFJD010000402.1:0-2490 GCA_964518775.1 uncultured Syntrophaceae bacterium | reverse complement strand
CTCGAGTCTTGAATAGCGATTTGGGGGCTCCTTATAAATCGATAGTAAAAAAACTTGTTCTCCCATTCCTTATGCTCTGGTGTTTAGGAGGATATGAGAAGCATGATAAAACTGCTTAATGGTTTTACTCCCTATCGCACAGAGGATGCCGAAAGATACAACAGGCTTGGGTGGTGGCCGGGCCTCACCTTTGGAGATATTCTTGACAGAGCCGCAGATCGTTATCCTGACAAGGAAGCATTTGTCGATAATAAAAGCCGCCTTACCTTTGCCCAGGCAAGGGAAAGGGTCAATAGGCTCGCCATCAGCCTGATGAATATGGGCATAGAACCGACAGAGCGCGTCCTGGTGCAACTGCCGAACTGGAACGAGTTTGTATATGTCTTTTTCGCGCTTCAGAAAATAGGCGCTATCGATGTCCTGCTGATCGACCGGTATCGACCCTATGAGATCAATCATCTCATCCGATTAACAGGGGCCGCCACCTGGATCCTACCCAAGAAATACCAAAAGACGGATTATTTGCCCATCATCAGAGAGGTGCTGAAAGAGAATCCCCAAATGAAAAACGTCATCCTTGTAAGGGGAGGAGAGCAAAAGGATTATTCAAGCCTGGAAGCATTGATTGAGGACACAGAATTGACGGAGAAGAATATGGCCGCACTGGCTCAAAGGCGACCGGATCCCATGCAGGTGGCTCATATGGGGCCTACAGGAGGGACTACGGGGTTGCCGAAGGTTGTTCCCCGTACCCACAATGACTTGATTTGTAGCTCGGAATATGCCGCCAGGGCCTGGAAGATGGATGCCCGGGATACGTGCCTCCTTGTCGGTCCAATCGGCCACGACCTTACATTCACCAAGGGTTTCTTGGGCAGTGTTTTAACCTATGGGAAAACCGTTTTTTTGGATTCCACAGATCTTGACGACATATGCAGAACGATCGAAAGGGAGAAGGTCACTGCGCTGGTTTGGGTGCCAACACTGGCCAGGCGGTTGGTCGGTTTTGGCGGTTTGTGCAACTATGACCTCTGCACATTGAAAAAGATGCACTGTGGCGGTGGGGCTAGTCTGCCTGATCTCGTCAAGGATGTCAGGGAAAAGCTTGGATGCACCTTTTTTAACGGTTACGGTGGTACCGAGGGCCAGACCACCTTAACGAGATCCGATGATCCACTCGAAACCATTTATACGACCGTAGGAAGACCTACCTGCCCATACGATTCTTATAAGGTTGTTGACAGGGAGGGGAAAAAGCTTCCTGCGAATACTCCAGGGGAGCTCTTGAGTAGAGGCCCCGGTGTCTTTACCGGCTATTATAAAAACCCCGAAGAGAATGAAAAGATGTTTGACAAAGACGGTTACTTTAAAACAGGCGACGTGGCAAAGATTGATGAAAGTGGAAATATCATGCTTATTGGAAGGATAAAGGAGATGATCAACCGGGGTGGGGAAAGCATCAGTGCTGTCGAGATCGAGAAGTTGATAAGCGACCACCCTGATGTTGTGCTCGTTGCCGTCGTTCCCATGCCGGATCCGGAGATGGGTGAAAGAGTCTGTGCATATATCCAGCCCAGGTTGGGGGCCAGATTGCATTTCGATGATATCATATCATTTCTGAAAAGCAGGAAAGCCTCTGTCCTTCATTTTCCTGAAAGAATCGAATTTATCGATGCCATGCCCTTCACGAAGGCGGAGAAGATCGATAAAAGGGTTTTAATAGAAGATATCGATAAGAAAATAAAAAGCAAAGAATGAGAGTGATCGGATTTGGAATTTCATATCTCTATATCTCTATACTATAACCCCTTGAATTTTCTTTTAACTTGCCTGGTAATATTGATCCTCAATTATCTTACTATCTTCTCAATGAAGGCTTTTGCTGATTTGAAAACTTCTTTTACAACCTTCACCTCTCTTAAAAGCCCTCTATAATGACCAGCGATATGCAATTCGTTATAAAGGGCTTCAAAACTCCTCAGAAGTTTTCCATCATGAACAGACAGATATTTCTGCAACGCCTTCCGATAGCCGGCCGCAGAAGTTGGTAATTTGTCCTGCTCAATCCCTATTTCCAATAAATATTCATCTATTGCCATGAGTATTGCAAGATAGGCTGTTCCACAGGCTTCTCGAACGGGTTTAATGTCTGTATAGGTCCCGTCTTCAATAGGTGCAGACTTTAGGGTTTCTCTTGCATTGTTCAAATATCTTAATGCCTCTTTCATTTAATCTCCATCCTCTTTTCAATGAATAGTATTTTGGTTTTCAGATATTGTCAAGTCTCTGGACCTGAACCTTCATTTTTCTTCAAGGGTAATCTGCAACTCTGACCCCGGATCTTTTTAAACTGCTTTTCTGTTTCTTGAGGATCTATCCGAACAATACCTATATGCGTCGGTTAGATAAAGATCATGTTTTTTAGAAATATCTCATTTCCCGGAACTAAACTTCCCAACGATCTCCATCGCCCTTCTATGTCTTTCTTCG
>CAZFJD010000401.1:0-2513 GCA_964518775.1 uncultured Syntrophaceae bacterium | reverse complement strand
CACATTCACATCGCCAATAACAACTTTTGTTACATCGGATTGGGCAGCCAAATCTTTAGTAATTGCCTTCCCTACAATTCCTGAACCTCCTAAGACTAAAATCTTCATCTCTCTACCCCCTATCATAGGATAAATCTTAAATATAGAAGCGCTTCATCAATTCCAAAAGCAGCCTATTTCTGAAAAACTTCAGTTCTTAAAAATTTTGTTAGCATCTATCATTTTTTGGTCCGTGACTTTTTTTGAGCCACCATCATTTTCTGCCTCAGTGCATTTGTGGCAGTAAAATTTGGTTTTTTCCCACTAATAGTCAGCACGACTCCATATTCATCCCGTGCCTTTTCTGGTGACACATAACCGTCAAGAACATCATTTAAGACGGCTTCGGGATCCCTCTCCAATGGATTTCCCCAGCCCCCTGCTCCAGGGCATTCTGCTGTATACGCCTCCCCATCTTGAAGACGAAGGTTGCTGAAAAAATTCATCTTCCAACCACCATTAGGGGTCCTCCCCGCAATCACCTTTTCACTCTTCTTCCCTAAATTGAGGATGGCCCTGCCAGGTTTTCCAGGTTTTCCTCCACTCATCCCCATAGGCCCATGTTTGGTTCGGGTCATCAGTTGAGAGACTCCGGCATTATCAGACCCTACGATCTGCCAGGTCTGTCGCGATGCAAGTCCCCCCCGGTATTTGCCCGGGCCTCCGGAATCGCCCATCAATGTCCTTTCCAGGCAGTATACGGGGAAAAAGAGTTCGGCGATCTCAGGGTTTAAATCCATACAATTTCCATTGCGATTGTAACTTGCATTCATTCCATCATTGTGGGGTGTCGCGCCCCATCCTCCTGGGGCAAGATCACCAAAGACAAAATATTGCTTGGTCCTTCGATCCATCCCTCCTATGTAATGAGCATTGGATCCGTAGTTTGAGGCATTGACTCGGTCCGGCATGGCTTTCGCTAAGGCCTTCCAAATTACATCAGCAATCGTCTCCCCGGCTGCTGTCGTACAAACCCTTGTAGAAGCAGGCCATGTTGCATTTACCCAAGTCCCCTCTGGCAAAACGATCTCAATCGGCCGATAGTATCCGGCATTGGTGGGGCATGTAGGATCGAGAAAGAATTTCAAAGCGAAATAGACCGCTGAGTATGTATTGGCCTTGGGCGAATTCAGTGCCCCTCGATTGATGGGACCGGTCCCGTTAAAATCGATACCAATATCACTCCCTTGGACAGTGAGGGTAACCTCAATACGGACCGACTCTTCCGAGGTTCCATCACTGTCCACATCATCTTCCGCATGATATTGACCATTTGGTATCTCACGGATGGCCTTTCTTGTTCTCTGCTCCACATAGTCTATCAACCTTATGACACTCTCTTCATAGACCTCTTTACCATATCGGTCAATCAACGCCTTTACCCCCTGGACCCCTGCCATGAGGGCACCGCGATGGGCATTGATATCCCCCTCTATGTATTGTGGAACCCGTGTGTTCGCTTTGATCAAATTAATGATGGGCGTCACAGGCTCACCCCCCTCATAAATTTTGGTTGATTCGATCACCAGACCATCCTCCACCACATGCTGGCTGCTGGCCGACAGACCTGCTGCAGCTCCTCCTAGATCGGTCCAATGGCCCCGGCTTGAGGCAAACCCAATGATCTGACCTTCATAATAAATCGGCATGGTGAAGGTGACATCCGGAATATGGGTGCCTCCTTTAAAGGGGTCATTCAGAATGATAATATCCCCTTCATAGATATTCTCTATTCCGATGTCCTCCACTCCGGCCTTTGTGCTGAAATGCATGGCCCCCAGATGGGCAGGACAATTCTCAGCCTGACCGATTAAATCGCCGTTCTGGTCGAGCAATGCATTGGAAAAATCGACCATGTCGTACAAGATTGGCGAGTAGGACGTCTTCCTCAAAATGGTCCCCATCTGGCGGCAAATATGCTCGAGTTGGTTCCGAATAACCTCAAAGGTTATGGGATCAACGGAATAACTACTTTTCATATTCCTTTTCCTTTCTTCTCTTCAAGGATTCACATGAATGATCAAATGACCAAAGGGGTCCACTTCTCCCTTCATGTCAGGAGGAATAATGGCTGTGGAGGACGGATCCTCCATGATCGCAGGACCGTGGATATGCTCCCCCACCGGTAAAAAAGCCCTATTCAGAACTTGCGTCGTTATAAAACCATGGTTTTCGAAAAAAACCTCCCTCTTCTCAATAAGGGCCTCCTCGGGCAAGTGATCCTTCCCTTGAGTCTCTTCAAATTTGGGTTTGTCCACTTTCCCGATCCCTGTTGATCTCAAGTTGACAAAGGCCGCAGGAAATCTTTTCTCCGAAAAACCATATTCCTTTGCATGTTCAACATGAAAATCGGATAAAATCCTCCCCAGCTCTCTTGAACCGATCCTCCCGCTTGGGACAGGAGTCTCCACTTCATAGGTTTGCCCAACATACCGGATCTGAGCACTTCGGATAATTTGAACCCTCTCTTTGGG
>CAZFJD010000400.1:0-2517 GCA_964518775.1 uncultured Syntrophaceae bacterium | reverse complement strand
GGTCTATGCCGTGAAAAAGGCGATCGAAAAAGCTGGCTCTATTCACACAGAGAAGATCATCGATGCCCTGTAAGGGCTTGAGTTCGATTCGCCGGTCGGTCGTCTAAGACTACGGACCTGCGACCACCAGACCCTGTGGCCTTTCTGGGTAGGCATGGTGGCCATGACTGCTGAGCATCCCTGGCCCTATATCACCAAGCCGGCACTGATCGATCCTGAGAAGTGCTATCGGAGCTGTTCTGAGATAGAGGCCGCCCGGAAAGAAAAATAGGCCACCCTCGCAGAGGCCATCAGAAGGGAGCCGTCTTGGCAACATTTCCGGCTTCGGGACGTGAGTAAATCTTGAGCCCGGGAAAACTTTAATTCAGAAGAACGTTTCCGAAAGCGATGACCCTTCCGGGGTTAATCATCCAGCTGCTGAGCGGGATAAGCGTGGGGATGGTCATCTTCCTCATCGCTGTTGGTCTATCCCTCATATTTGGGACCTTGCGGGTACTCAACCTGGCACACGGTGCCCTCTATATGCTGGGCGCCTTCCTCTGTTTCTGGATCAGCTCTACGCTTTCCCAGCTCAGCGGTACATTTTGGTGGACCGTTCTTTTTGCCCCTCTTGCGGTTGCCATCTTTGGGGGGATTTTGGAGGTCCTTCTCCTTCGTCGCATTTACGTCAGAGAGATGCTCGATCAATACCTCCTTACCTTCGCCCTGATCCTGATCATCGGAGATCTGTGCAAGTTGGGCTGGGGCGTAGAATATCATACGGTCTCCACTCCCTGGCCCCTGAATGGACCGATCAAGATCATGGGTGGGGCATTTTTCCCACGTTACAATGTCTTCCTTATCTTCTGCGGTCCTCTTGTATTCGTCAGTATCTGGACCCTTATTCGCTATACGCGTTTGGGAAGGATTATCCGGGCAGTGACTTACAACAGGGAGATGGCCAACGCCCTGGGGGTGAATGTTCCCCTGGTATATACGGCCATCTTTATGTTGGGGTGCTGGCTGGCCGGGTTGGGTGGAACCCTTGTGGCCCCCATGTCAGCGGTCATGCCAGGGATGGATATGGTCATCCTCATCGAGTGCTTCATCATCGTGGTCATCGGTGGGCTTGGCAGCCTGCCCGGAGCCTTTCTCGGTTCTCTCATCTTTGGATTGGTCAATGCCTTTGGGATTCTGGTAGCTCCCAGACTGGCCATCGCCTTTGGATTCATTCTGATGATCATCGTGCTGATCATCCGTCCCTGGGGTCTCATGGGCAAGCCCGAATGATGGAATCCATTTTCAAGCGAGGGAATACTGGAAGGACGATTGGACTGCTCGCAGCCCTGGCATTCTTTGTTGTCCTCCCTTTATTTATCAGCCCGGGCTGGCTTAGTCTTGTCAACGAGATGCTCATTCTGGCTGTAGCGGCATGCGGTCTGAACCTGATGCTCGGCTATGCTGGGATGGTCTCCTTTGGACCAGCAGGCCTGTATGCCGTAGGGGCCTATACGACTGCACTCCTTTTGGTTTACACCAAGATCCCCTTCGTCCTTACCTTAATCGCCGGGCCGCTGATGGCCGGCATTGCCTCTGTTATTGTGGGATGGTTCTGTGTCCGTCTCACCCACGTCTATTTTGCCCTCCTAACCCTCGCCTTTTCCCAGATTATCCATACAATCATCTTCGAGTGGTATGGCTTCACCAAGGGAGATGACGGAATCGTCGAGATACCAGTCCCAAAATACTTAGCCTCCATCACAAATTATTATTACTTCAGTCTGGTCATTGCATGTATTTGTTTCGCCCTGCTTTGGATGATAGTGAATTCTCCTTTTGGAAAAACCCTTCAGGCCCTTCGGGAAAACCCGAATCGGACAGAATCCATCGGTATCCATGTCCGCCGGTATCAGCTCAGTGCTTTTGTGCTATCTGGGATCTTTCTCGGAGTCGCGGGCTCCCTTTTTTGCTGCTTCAATAAGAATGTCTTTCCTGCTTATGCTCACTGGATGAAGTCAGCGGAGATGCTGGTCGTTTGCCTTCTTGGGGGAGTCTATACCTTTCTCGGACCCGTTGCTGGATCCATTGTGTATGTGTTCTTGGATAAGTTCATCACAAGCTATACCGAGTACTGGCCCCTTGTACTGGGGCTCGTCATCCTTGCCCTTTTGCTGTTTCTCCGGGGTGGCATCGTTGGTTTCATCGCTGAAAGGGTGGAGTTGGCCAGACAGAGAAGTAGGGGCTGAGCGAAATGCTTCGCGTCGGGGGAATTAAGAAATCATTCGGGGGACTGATGGCCGTCAATGGCGTCTCCTTTAGGGTTGAGAAGGGGGAACTGAGTTCCATTATCGGTCCAAACGGAGCAGGAAAGACCACCCTTTTCAATCTCCTGACTGGTCATCTGCGCCCGGATGCAGGAGGGATCTTCTTCAAAGAAAGGGAGATTACAAAGCTCTCCCCCCATGAAATCTGCAAAATGGGGATCGGCAGATCCTTTCAGAGGACGAATATCTTTCCTCGACTCAGTGCCTTCGATAA
>CAZFJD010000399.1:1855-2529 GCA_964518775.1 uncultured Syntrophaceae bacterium | reverse complement strand
CCATCGATCTCCATCTTACATGAGAACCGGCCGCTCCCTTTTGGGAGATAATCCCTTAGCGTGGCAAAAAGTTTGACCTCAATCTCCATCTAAATATCACACCTGTCACTCGTCCTTAAGGTTACGGCTACGAAGCCCGTTTGGTGTGAAAGGAAAAGGTAAAGGTTACGTCTCTTAAAGACGAACCACCTGACCCATCAACGAAACCGGCATCCTTACCTCTACCCTTAAACCAGAGACTCTTATTTCCTATTAAGTCTATTTTATCTTAACCCAGCCCCTAACGCAAGGAAGAACCGAGGACGTTCAAATAATCTGAATTCTACCACGGGATTCTTCGACCACCCTTCCAACAATGGACGAATTGATACCCTCCTCTTTTCTAAGTGTCTCCACCAGCCTTTCTGCTTCACTGGACGGCAAAGAGATCAAGAGGCCACCGGAGGTCTGAGGATCATAAAAAAGATCCACCAGAAGAGGTAGGACATCTCGATCGACATCCACTCGGCAGGAGAAAAAGTCGCGATTCGAATGAGCACCTCCGGGGATCAAACCCAACCGTGCATATTCCATCGCTTCAGGAAAGACAGGGATCGCTTTGGATTCGATCACCATTCCAACCTGACTCGCCAGAACCATCTCCATGGCATGTCCGATAAAACCAAACCCTGTGA
>CAZFJD010000399.1:0-1845 GCA_964518775.1 uncultured Syntrophaceae bacterium | reverse complement strand
GTGATATCAGTGCAAGCATGGGCTCCAAAGCTCTTCATTCGTTCAGAGGCCTTTCGATTGAGCGCCGTCATACTATCCACCATTTTTTGGACTGCCTCCTCTGAGGCCATGCCTCCCTTGAGTGCAGTTGCAATAATTCCAGTGCCCAAGGGTTTGGTCAAGACCAGTTGATCGCCTGGCTCTGCTTTCGCATTTGTCAAAATCTTATCCGGATGGACGATTCCTGTCACTGCAAGGCCATACTTTACTTCCGGGTCCTCGATGGTATGGCCTCCTACTAAGGCGACACCAGCCTCCTCCATCTTTGAGAGGCCTCCACGCAAAATCTCCTTCAAAATCGAGGAAGAGAGGGTCTGGATGGGAAAGGCGACCAGATTCAAGGCAGTGAGAGGAGTTCCTCCCATGGCATAGACATCGCTCAACGCATTGGCGACAGCGATTTGACCGAAGCTAAACGGATCGTCAACAATGGGCGTGAAGAAATCGGCTGTCTGAACAAGCGCGACCTCGTCATTTAGCCGGTAGACCCCTGCATCGTCGGATGTCTCCAATCCTACCAAGACTTTTGGATCTTTTGGAATGGGCAGTCCCCTGAGAATTTGGTCCAGATCCTCTGGACCCACTTTGGAGGCTCAACCTGCTTTTTTAACGGTCGCTGTCAAGCGTACAATTGTCATTTCACTTCTCCATGATTAAACAGCACTGAATGAATCTTATTCTTTCTACCTTCTGCCTATTGCCGACTGCCTTCTTCTTATAGAATTAGGGCCTGATCACACGATCCGCTTCCAAAAGGGACTGGACGATCTCAAACATGTTGGAGATTCTTCCCACTCCCATCTTTTCCTTCAAGCTGTAGAATTCGAGGCAGGTGCCACAGGAGAGGATCTCCATCCCCTGATCAGCCAATGCCTTAAGCGTATCCACCACTTCTGAATCTTCTGAAGCCAAGTGGACCCCGCTGTTGATCAAGATCAGCCGTGAAGGTGGCGTCTCCAAGTTAAGCAGGGAATTTAAAAAAGCCCTCATCAGGAACCTTCCCAACGCCTCATCACCGATGCCGAGAAGCTGGGAGCTAATGTAGACCACCACCTTCTCTTTCCTCTGAGATGATCTTCCCTCTTCTTCGAACGCCATCTTTTTGATGTGAAGATAAAAATCTCGACCTTCCTTCTCCACATTCACGACACATCCCTGGCTTCGAACAAAGCGCTCAACATTCTCACAGGAAGAGGGATCATCGACAATAAGCGTCAATTCACCCTCCCTCAAAGTTTCGAGGGCTTGTTTGGCCATGAGAACCGGCTGAGGGCAGGTCTTCCCACGGCAATCGATCTCAGCCATTTACTCCTCCTTAAACCATTGTAAT
Organism: uncultured Syntrophaceae bacterium; assembly: GCA_964518775.1. Taxonomy (GTDB): domain Bacteria; phylum Desulfobacterota; class BSN033; order BSN033; family UBA1163; genus JACAEX01. Next base: position 476 of record CAZFJD010000399.1, on the reverse strand, counting down.
GGCAGAAAGAAAGATGTCAAATCGGTTTTTTCAATACTTTTCTCCCCTTTTCATTAAATAGACCGATAGCTTCTTTCCTGTTGCCATATGGATGCAAAATTGTTATAAATCGGAAAAATGGGTGAATGGAATGTTGGAATATTATCCCATTCTTTTATCATTCCATGAGTAACCTTTTGTAGGAGGTGGGAGTATGTACAAGAAGATCTTAGTCCCGTTAGACGGTTCGGAATTGGCAAAAAAGGCCTTAGATCCGGCAGAGAAACTGGCCAAGACCTTCGGTGCTGAAATCATTCTTTTCCAAGTGGTTCCTTTTATGCCCATCTATGGATCGCCGGAGTTGGTCACACCCCTCATCATCGATGAGAAGCAGAAGGAAGCGGCCGAAAGGTATCTGGCCAACCTCGCTGACGAGATGAGAAAAGAAGGCTGTAAGGTAACGACCGTGGTGAGGACAGGTCAACAGGTGGCCGTGG
>CAZFJD010000398.1:1410-2533 GCA_964518775.1 uncultured Syntrophaceae bacterium | reverse complement strand
GGATTGTCCTGGACCATCTTCTTAAGATCTTCTTTTGGAATCCCTTTCTCAAAAAGGACCCTCAGAAACATCCTTAACCCTTCCCAAGGCGGAGGATTATGAAGTTGGCCTAAATCAGTGGACAAGACTGTTCGCTCAGGGCCAACGGCTTTAATCATTTCAACGATCCCTTCAATCCCTGCCTTTGTGGGCCACATGGGATACATAAAGATGGCCGGATGTTCAATGAAGGCTCCCATCTTGGCCAGTTCTTTCTGATCCTCAATCGTGCCGTTGACGATAAACTCAGGGTGGTTCACATAGAGACGCTTCACCCCTCTCTCCTTGGCCGTCTTTACAACCAACTTCACCTCTGAGATGGAGAGATGACCTGTGGCTAATATGATATCGTGGGCTGCAATGAGATCGATCACTTCGTAGACCTCTGGAAGGAGATGACCCTTCTCATCGACAACTCGAACGGGTTTCTCAACGACTCTGACCTTTTCCTGCTGCTTCATGGAACCGAATTCTGGGCCTCCCATCTGATCGATATGGTTCTTCGCCGAGATCGTTGGAAACCAGACGATCTTCGCGGCCAATCGGATGGCTGTATCAACGGCAAAGGGATTGATCCCGCCCACTGCATTGTTCAACGCCACCCCTCCAAAGAGATCGATTCCGGGCACGAGCTTTCTCACAAAATAGATCCGATCCGAAGTAAATCCATGGTGCTCTTTCAAAACGAGGGCCTTCATCCCCATTGACCGAGCAGCTTCGGCTGCTTCACCATGATCAACAAGTCTTGGAAAGATGCTTGGACTGGAGTGGACATGCATATCGATGGCACCCTGCATCAGTTCCAGATCTTCCCGCATCTTTCTTCTCCTTTCTTAGGTTTCAATTCCCATTGCAGCGGCAGTCAGCACCATCAATTCCATCAATTCCAGTCCCCTCTCCCAAGCTCGATTGTAGAACTGTCTGTAACAAAGGGGACAACAGGTGATGAGCATTTCAGCGCCTGTGTCGAGGGCCTCTTGAACACGCTCTTTTGCAATCTTGATGCTTAACTTAGGATAGACCAGATTAACCACGCCTCCTCCTCCGCAACACCACGCATGTTCCCGATTCCTTCTCATCTCGA
>CAZFJD010000398.1:0-1310 GCA_964518775.1 uncultured Syntrophaceae bacterium | reverse complement strand
CCTTCGCAGATTGAAACCTTCCATTCCAGATTTGGGGGATGCCGCAACAGACCTCCTCCTCACCCAGATAGGCGACCTCGATTCCTGCCTTCTTCAAAATCCTCACCAAGAACCGGGCAATTTCGGGTCGATCGTAAGAAGTAGCACATCCTGGAAAATAGAGAAGCTCTCCTCGGTTCGGCAAATCGAGACCCTCTGCCCATTGATTTCTCATCTTCTTGCCAAATCCATAGGGGTTCTTGTAGGTCTCGATATTGGAGTCGATCTCATCGAGGGCCTTCAGTTTTCGAAGCCCTTCATAATCAACCTCTCTTCTCTGACCACGCACGACAGAAGGAGTATCCACTTTTGTCGGACAATGGGCCTTGCAGTTATAGCAACCAAGACACGTGTAGATCCTCTCCACCAGAGAATCGGAATACTCAATCTTCCCTTCGAGCAGTGCCCGAGCAGCTCCGATTCGGCCTCTGGCATAGGTCGTCTCAAATCCCAATTCCTCTCGAATGGGACAGATTCGATAAGCGCCTCCCAAGACCAACTCCCTGCAGAAACCACAGCGAAAGCAGTGGTAAATCTCCTCTTGATAACGCTCCAGTTCTGGATGCTCTCTCTTCATAACAATCCTGGATTGAGAATCCCGTCAGGATCAAGACTCTTCTTGATCCTCTCATAAACCTGATAGAAATTCCCAAGTTTATTTTTCCAGTATGGATTGAGATGACCGATCCAATAAGGACTGACGCCGAGACTGAACATCAAATCGCTGAGCTCCCAAAGATAGTCGATGATCTTCTGCCAGGCCTCTGAATTCGATTCATTACAGAAGAGGGCCATCGGGATGTTGACGGCATTCGTCTCCAAAAGCCCTCCTAAACTCCATTTGATTCCCAACCGCTCGACCTCTCTCATTCTTGAAGCAAAGTAGTCAAGGATCGGAGTTGCCACTTCAGGATACCTTTTGATCGGAATGAAACCTGCTACTTCAAGCCAACCAGGCCCTGCCTTTCCAAAGGCCTCTGCCCGAGTGGTGAATCTTCCCTGATAGTACGTCTTTCCAAATTCTGGAACCTCCTTACCCCTTGCGGCTCTCATCATGTCGAGAGCCAACCGACCCAATTCTTGAACTTCTGTCTTCCTTCCTTTCAGCATAAAGACGAGACCTGCGTTTCCGCCGATCTCTTCAGGAACAGGATGAACGAACATTCGCGTATCATAAGGGATCCTGTACTTTGCAAGGCCATGAAGTGCTTTAATGGCATCGTTTAGATCTAAAAAGGAGAAGGCAAAATAGTCCTCGGCCTCATGAAGAG
>CAZFJD010000397.1:0-2555 GCA_964518775.1 uncultured Syntrophaceae bacterium | reverse complement strand
TGAAGACCCTTGGGACCCCAAGACGTCTCGTCCTTGTCATCGAGTCCGTTTCAGAGAAACAGAGGGATGAAGAAATAAGAAAGGTAGGGCCTTCAAAACAGGCTGCCTTCGACGCGAAAGGTAATCCCACCAAAGCAGCGATTGGTTTTGCTAAGAGCCAATCTGTATCTGTTGAGTCCTTGGAAGTGGTCGAAACCGAGAAGGGAGAATATATCTGTGCAGTAAAGAGAGAACCTGGGAGGCCAACCTTTGAACTTCTTCCCTCGCTTCTTCCTACATTGATCACTTCTATTCCTTTCCAGAAGTCGATGAGATGGGCAGATGTCCCCATCCGGTTCGCTCGACCTATTCATTGGGTCTTAGCACTTTTCGGGGGTGTGACGATCCCTTTTGAGATGGGAGGTATCCAAAGTGGCCATGTAACCTTTGGCCATCGATTCATGCACTCCAGTTCTATTCCAGTGAGTGATTTTCATTCCTATCTTCAGAGGATGAGAGAAGCCTTCGTCATTGTTGACCCAATAGAACGGAGAGAGCGGATTGAGGAAGAGATGGTTCGGGAGGCGGACTCTGTTTCTGGAGGGATCCTTAGAGACGAGGAACTCCTCGACGAGGTCAATTTCCTGGTGGAGTATCCTATTGCCATGTGCGGAGCGTTTGACCGAGAATTCCTCTCCCTCCCCAAGGAGATCCTGATCCATTCGATGAAGGAACATCAGAGGTATTTTCCAGTGGTTGATGAATACGGAAAGTTGCTCCCCAACTTCGTCTGCATCAGCAATATCGCTCCAAGGGATCGGAAGGTAGTCGCGAAAGGAAATGAAAGGGTCCTCAAAGCGAGGCTCTCTGATGCTACCTATTTCTTCCAGGAAGATTTAAAGGTTCCCTTAGAAAAAAGGGTCGAAGAATTGAAGAAGGTGGTCTATCAGGCAAAGCTTGGGACCTCCTATGAAAAGATGATCCGCTTTAAAGCATTGGCTCTATTCATTTGTGAACGCCTTGATCCGAAACTCAGGGCCTCGGTCGAAAGGGCATCGCTCCTGTGCAAAGCGGATTTGGTGACCGGAATGGTCGGCGAATTTCCGAAACTCCAGGGGATCGTCGGAAGGGAGTATGCGCTTCTGTCAGGAGAGAGGCTGGAGGTCGCTGAAGCGATCTATGAACACTACCTTCCCAGTTTTGCAGGAGATCGGTTACCCTCCAATCCGATTGGGAATATCGTCAGCATCGCTGACAAAATGGATACCATTGTGGGCTCCTTTGGAATCGGTCTCGTGCCCACTGGAACCGCCGATCCTTTTGGCTTAAGACGTCAGGCGTTGGGGATCATCAGGATCATCTTGGAGAAGCGATATCCACTCTCTTTAGCCGAATTGATCGAAGAGAGCGGGGATCTGTTGAAGGAAAAGATTGAGCATCCTCTCTCCGAAGTGAAGTCAGAGGTCTTGGATTTCTTTCGAGTTCGTTACCAAAACTTCCTGTTGGACAAAGGATATCCTTACGATGTGGTTGAAGCTGTGATTTCCATTTCCTTTGATGAATTACTTGATGTTCAGTATCGGATCGACGCGTTGAGAGAGGCAAGGGAGTGGAAAGACTTTGATTCGATCGTCATAGGGTCCAAAAGGGCGATGAATATTTTAAAGGGGTCGATTTCCAAGAAGGAGATCGATCCCCCTCTCTTATCCGAGCCTGCCGAAAATAACCTTTATCGATCCTTCCTCGAAGTAAAGGAGAAGGTCGGCCGGCTTCTCAATAAGAGGGATTACCGATCAGTACTCCTCGAGATGACTCGAATGAAGAGGCCGATCGATGAATTTTTTGATCAGGTGATGGTGATGGTTGAAGATGAAGCGATTCGCAATAATCGACTTGCCCTGCTGGATGAAATCGGTCGGCTCTTCTTAAGGGTCGCCGACTTCTCCAAACTCACCTGATCCATCCAGTTGCCTAAGGATGTGGATGGGGTCACATCTTCATATGTCATCAATTATCTTGTTGACCGCTCTCTCTAACTGTCCATCTGATCTTAAGTATATCTGGCTCCGCTTGACCGCCCCTGGAACCGCCGTATATCCAACCCCAAACACCTCTCCAATCTCCCTGCTCAAATACGCACCCAGTTGATATAAAACATAAATGGCTACATCCCGATTCTGACAACGATACTTACGAACCCTAAACAGTGATTCAGGATCTTTCTCTCCCAGTCCCTTCAATATCCTGATAGCAAGTGCCCGAATGTCTCTGCTCCTTAATAAGGACCTTGCCTGCGGCTTCTCATGGTGTTGCTCACCCTTAACCTTCTCAAGACACTCCTCCGAAAACGCTTCGCTCCCAAGGTACAACCCATGCCTAAGATCCTCTAAAAGATCCGGCCTTTCTTCAAAAAACAACTGCTGAGCCCTCAAAAATCTCTTGCGACTCCCCCCGTACATGCCCAGTACAAACTCCGTCGTCAACCAGGAGGCACCATACTTCTTATCAGCATAGGCCTGATAACTGCTCCACCGATAGTCCGATAACCTCTTGACGATACCTGCCCTCAGCGGGTT